>NZ_MODX01000012.1:0-92774 GCF_001866125.1 Acinetobacter sp. LCT-H3
TGCTAATTCAGCACATATCAGTAGATGATGAAAGAGTACATAAGAAATTTAATCAACTATGTTATGCATTAAAACTGTTACTGCAGAACCAATTTAAAGACCGTGGGGAAAAAAAAATACCATGTGACAAAATTACCAATGAAATTAAAAAAATCGATGAATTTAACACCAGCAATTTTAAAGAATTTTTAACTGGTAAAGAGATGCAAAAGCACTCCATCTCATTAGATTTAGACCGTTACATTGAGCAATTTTGTATTGTCTGTAATGAGCTTAACAACAGGGAATTAAATTCATCGAAGAAACTTAGTATCAAGGATTTGATAAAAAGAATAAAAAAGGAGATTGATGTAACAAACCACTCAGGGCCATCTCCTATTCATATAGAAAATGATGACACAGAAGTCGAGATAGATGAAAAATCAGCAACTATTCTTGATCCTACACATGATGATATCAGTAAGCGTGCAAGTTCTATGATATCCGATGAAAAGCTCAAAAAAATTATTCAGAGACGTGAAGTCCCATTTGTAAGTAATCCACTTTATCTAGCACCCAGTTTATTACATCAGGTATACAACGTATTGCACGATTGTTATCAGGATAAAATGCTCAAAGAAAATAGTACAATCTTTTATGATCAATCTTCTTTGGCATTATGTGGCATGATGTCACTGCTGACTGGTCTGAGTCCTACTATCTTTAAAGATATTAATAATTTGATTGAAAAAGGAAAAATATTAGAAAAAACAAAAGTAAAAAGAATAAAAAAAACAAAAGTAGCAGAAGAAACAGAAGTAATCGAAGTAATCGAAGTAATCGAAGTAATCGAAGTAATCGAAGTAATCGAAGTAATCGAAGTAATCGAAGTATCTTATTATTGGGTGATTGATCCAAAGTTGAATGTAAATCATTCGGGCATTATGAGTGATAAATTACAGCGCTATAACAGAGCATCCACTTATAAATGGCATATTCCTAGTGCTTGGATTATTCAATTAAAAAAAAATGTTATTCAAGAACTATCTGTTCCTGAATACAATCGTTTTTTAAGGCAGCTTTTCAAACCGTATAATTTGGACAAGATTTCATGTGGAATTTTAGAAAAGCAAATATATTTCCATCTGAATATGCAGACAGGTGATGATCTCGTAGCACACTTAATGGCAAATCACGATACGAATCATGTGGTTAATTGGTCCTATGAAGGGCGTAATATTGAAGAGATAAATAGACATTTTAAAAGATACATTGATTGTTTAATAAACCGAAAAAAAGGTGATCTATGGAAAAAAGAGCAGCATCCGGGTTATATCTTTGACCGAGAACAACGTATAGGTAGTCAGCGTTGCTGGACTATCAAAGCAGCAACTCAATTTTTTAAAAATCTTTATGCTTATGTACAGACTACTTTAACGAATGATGAAGCCAATCGGATTGAGAAATTAAATGCTTATAGCATTTGGATGTGGCATCTGTCTTTAATTTGCCTCACTGTACGACCCACGATGGGTATGCCAGGTTTGATCAAAAATTATGATTCAAAATCAAAATTTATCTATATTCATGACAAAAAAATTGGTTCACGACAAGAAGGTCGTTTAGTGCCTGTAGTAGGTTATTGGCAAAAGCATTTTGATGCATACAGAGAGTATATAGATAAGACAATCACTGCATTAGGCATGAAATATCTGCAGGAGCAGTGGAAAAAAAATGAATTCATGCTGTGTATTCTTATCCATCCTCAACTGACTTCCAAAAAGCATAGCGTTGACTTTATAGAAATAGCAGACAATCTTACTTTGGCACCAATGTCAGCAGCTTTTGTGACGCATTACTTGAAAGAAACAGTTCAGATTTATAAAAACTGGCCAAGGCATTTTAGCAAAAACCATCTTGAACTCAGCAGTGATATTCATAATACCCTTTATGCACATGATGGTATTGCCATGGGGTTTGGCCATACTTCATCCTTAAGTCCTTTTCATTACAAAACAGAAATTCAACAACAGGTTGAAGCGTTACTGAAAAAATTAGAAATTTTGGAGCTAGACTTGTTTACCCAGGAAAAATCGCGTGATTAACAAAGAACTAAATCAAGAGATTCTAGAGCAATTACAAAATGCGATTGAAACAGAAACAAAAGCAATTTTTAATCAAATTTCTGAGCTGATTGATCATAAATATACTCAGAAAAAGGTGAATGGTGTCGAGATTGATTTTAAACTTCTTGATCAACGAATTGCTGATAAATTTACAAACTATCAGCAAGTTTTAATAAAAGTTTGTGAGCATTCCCAGCTCAAAAAATATTTCCGCTCTTACCTCAAGGAGTGTTTTAAACACTTTAAAATTATTTGTGAACAAGAGTATCAGGAGTGGCAAAAAAAAAATCCAGATCATGCAAAAATTTACGATATTAAATTACCAGATTGGAAAATAGCAACATTACCGCGCCGCGATAATACTTTAACAGAGGACAAGTTGTGTAATGGAGCTATTCTTGCTGATTTTAAAGAAAAATTTTATGAAAAGTGGAGCTATTCTCTTAATAAAAAGACTCAAAATATAAGTTTACAATCTACAGTTGAAGCTCAGCAAAACTTAGTAAACATATTATTTGAATGTCTATGTATATCATTAATTTTCGATCAAGGATGTATTCATCCTGAACGGCTTATTGCAATTCATGATGCAATTTTTGAAATGAATCTAGACAGTGGACTACTGCCAATTTACTCTGGTTCAAAGAATCATGCCTACGTTTTCTCATACACTCTATCATCTCAAAAATATGGCAATTTCTACCGTTATGATAGCCAAGGAGATGTGGAATTATGGCAAACACAGCAAATATATTTTAACGCAATCTCAATGCTTTGTTATTTGCGTATCCGAGAGCATCTTCATGGTAACCAAGGTTATGCATTACAGTTTACATCGCCTCTTAGTATTTGGCAGCAAACACACGATGATCAAGATCAAAAAGTTAAGCGGGAAGATTTACTTTATAAGCGGCTAAAAGCACATTTTAAAGATGTTGTTCCTGATCATCAATTTATCAAAGAGTTTGGGCGACGTCGTTTTTCTGCTTTCAAGCATATTGATTATGTTCTTTGGCAGGAGATTCCAAATTTAGATCTATTGAGTACAAGTGTACTTAATAACAAAATTATCACTACGCCTTTGATATATGAACAGCATATAGCTATTTATCATCAGCTTGATACCTGGAAAACGATTCAAGAAAGAATTGAAAATACTCATCACACTGTGGAGCTTTCTGTTTCTACTAGTGGTCAGAACGTTAAAGTTTATAATGATAAACGGATGGGTAAACGTAATGATATAAAATCATTGCTTTTATCATTTAGTGAAGATGGTAAAGAGTTGACACTAGCCAAGTTTAATGAAGCTTTGAACGCAAGTATTAATAAATCAGAGGGCGATATACGTTCCTATGAAGCTGGAGAGGGGGAATATATTGATTATGTGGTGGCAATCGCACATTTACGGATATGCCAATGGTTAAAGTATGAGCTAGGTTACAATTCTGGCTCTGGTAAAGCATCACTTCAGGTGGCATCGATAAAACGTTATTATCACAGCTTCGTTTCTGACTTTTTAATTTACATTTTAGAATACCAAATAAATTTGAATAATGCCATCGAAGAACAATTTGAAGAAATGTATGAGTACCTTATTTTAGAAAAATCAATGAAAGATCAGGAAAAGCAGGAAACAATCGCTGAGAAAAATGATAATAAAAAGCACGACACCTCTGGCTATTCTTTCGCGAGGTTAAAAACATTTCATCAGTATTTGGTCAACAAGCATGATGCACCAGTAGTAGCGTACTTGTATGAACATCAGAGAGACAGCGGGAAATTTTTAAAAACACGGACCATTAGTCCGCAGATGTTTGAATTAATGATGAAAATTGTGAAAAATTATCCACACATTTTAGGCATTTCAGGGAATGACATAGTTGCATTGCAATGGGTCTATCGACTCGCATTTAGACTAGGTTTGCGTATTGATGAAGTGACAGGCATCCGTCTCAATGATTTTGACTCTGCACAGCTTCGAAGTCATCTTAAAAATAATCGTTTATATTACGAAGCAAAGTCAGATCCTAAAGATACGACTTCAAATGAATCATCCAATTCAGATATTGAAAATCTGGTTTTAAAAATTCATTCCAACTCTCACCGTAATGTTAAAAACGAAAATGCAAATCGTCAGTTTGATTTATCCTATTTTTTAAATCCAAATGAATTTAAAGAGTTCTGTGATTTTTATAAAAAATATTTAGCTGCTTCTTTGAGCGAAGCGGAATTACAAGTACAGAATACATTACTCTTCACCTTTGAAAATCAACAATTATCAAAAATCACTAGGAGCTTGTTTAATCTGGTATTAGGGACAAGTGATCATTCATATACATTTCACGCATTTAGGCATAGTGCTGCATCACACTTAGCAATTTTATTGAAAGGCAGCCACCAGCTTATCTGTAGTTTTACTGACTATGACTCTAGGTTTGTAGGTAGGCTTAAAAAGCATATATTGCAAAATATCGATCATGCATCATTACATAGCGCAGATGTATGGCAACGTTTAGCACATCTAATGGGGCATGAAGACTTTAACGTGACCGCAAGTAGCTATATACATCATCTTAATATTTTAATTGCAGACATGTTTTATACAGCAAAACGTGAATATCAGCCTGAATTGATTGGTGCATTACTAAAAAATAGCAAAATTATTAATGCTCAATTTAAATCCTTAAAGATATCTGAGGATGAATCAGCTTTTAACATTCTTCAAAAATCTAAGTTTTTTTTAAAGGTTTTTGAAAAACATAATGATCCAAAGCAATTCTTAAAAAAAGATGAAATTGAAAAAAAACAAATGAGTTTTTTATATCCAAAAAGATTTCTAGAATCATATCAGGAATGGAAAGCAAATGACCGGATCATAAATCCTGAAGACCAGCTTGTTAACTTAATAAAGTCAATTAGTAGACAATTTTATATTTATAAAGATAAAGAAATAGCTAGAAGTGAGGAGCGTGATCTGCAAGAAATGGATTTAAATTGGGAGCGAATGATTAATTGGTCGTATTTATATGGAATATGCCATCCATTCATAATTGACAAAGAAATTACCCAAAAAGAAATTAAAAATTTTTATTATATTTTGGAAAATAAAATTTCATTGAAAAATGATCGATCAGTTTTAGTTTTTGAAGCAGTCTGTCAAAAAGATTTAAAATTGTACGATTCATTTGTAGAGTTTATTACCAAAATATATTCGGACGTAGAATCCTACTTAGATATAGAAAAATCAAGTTCAAGTGATTTTGATAAAAAAATAGGGACTGAAGTTAAAATAAAATATTATAAAATTAGTAATAAAAAAGCAGATTCAAAGCATCATCTGATACAAAAAATTGTACTACAAAGTATCTTTTTTAAGATGAAATGCCTTGGAGTACCTTCCCTGGGTCAAAAGAAAATGGTCTAAAATGTTTTACCGGAGAAGTAGGGGGCTACAGTTTTTTTATATTAAAAAAATATATAAAAAACATCGGTATATAACTTTAGGTAATTCATGTTTGATTATTTTTTCATTATTTATGTAAGGTTCCTCTTTTTTTTTGGTCAAAAAAAGGGACACTAAGCGCGAGGTGTGCACTCTGTGAGGTTGATTTTTGATAATTTTTTTCTTGAGAATAGCCTGGATAGGCTAGATGAGAGATTATCAAAAAAAATACTCAATAAACAAAAAGATTTTGTATGACTCGCAGGAGAAAATAAGATTAAATTTAATTGTATTTTTTTATTATTATTGTAAATTTATTCGGATATTATTTTTTAAATTTAATCTATAAAATATAAAATTATATATAAGGTAAATTTTATAGACTAGGGAGTTAGTATAAATTATTTACCCTATAAATTCATTTGTTTTATTATGTAAAATAGGGAAATTAGTTTTTATTTTTATAAATAAAAAAATTAATTTTGCTAGATTTATAATATTAAATACAGCATAGAAAAATGGGTTGTGTTTTTGGTTTGATTTTATAAGCTAATTTTAAATAGCCTAAGCAAATATATTTCAGAAAAATAGCCCAAGCCTTTGCTTTTTAAAACTGCTGTTTTACAAAGCAAAGGCTTGGGAGTCCACCAATATGATTATTTTTAGATTTTAATGAGATACCAAAAAATGGAGAAGATAAATTAATTAGCTTAGGTAAACCTTCTATAAGTATGCAGCATAGATTTTGAGCTAAACACGCATCCTTGTATGTAGGTAAAATACAGGGATTTTTCGGCTAAAATTTTGAAAAAATTAAGCCAGCATTCAATTTTAAAATATCACTAAAAAATGAATAAAAAATTCTAATTTGGTTTGACCAAAGAAAAAGATACCCATATGATAATTACGTTACAGCAAAATCTGTAATCGGGCGTGGAAACCTGAAAATTACTACAGAAGCATTAAAACCGCTTTAGCGGTTTTTTGTGCTTATTATGCTTAGTTTGCCATTATGGTAGGCCAGGCAGGGCAGTCTATGACTGGCCGTCTTCTGTAGTGCGGTATTTCCACCCCTGTTTGGTCTACCTCCATCTCGTGGAAAAGATGGTTGTAGATAGTTAACTCTAAACTACAGGTACTAAACATGAAGATTTTATTATCTAATCCCCCCATTTCTCTTAGGTCTCTTTTGTTAGCGCTGACTGAATATTGACGGTCATTTAATTCATCGCTTTAACCAAATCGAACTATTTACACTTTCAAATTTCGTACTTGAGTGAAAGTAGGAAAGTGTTGCCTGGAGAAATAAGAAATGGGTTCTACACGACTATTGACCAATATTATTCAGCGTAAAGTCATGTTGCCAGAAGAAATGTCACCTTCAATGCAGCGTGACAATTTTGAAGTTGCACTGACTGATTTTGAAAAGCATCCAATCATCAAATGTTTATTTAAGGCGGATAACCAGCGTTCTACGGAATGTTGGAGCGTGCAAGAAATTGCAAACTTTATTGAGGATTGCACAGAAGATCAAAACATCAATTTATGCATTTTGTATTGGAAAGATATACACGGCAATATTTACATTATTGATGGAGCACATCGTCTTTCCTGTATCTATGCGTGGATTAATAGATATTTTGCGGATGAGCAAGTCAATCAAGCACCTAATTTCAATGATCCACAAAAACAAGATATTCGTTACCTCCGCAATTATTTAGGAGATCTCGCTGATTTTCAAAGAATTTGCACTGATGCTGAATTTGCAGAAAAAAAGTCGAAGTTAGAAGATATTAAAATCAGTTTCAGGCAGGTACTGGGGACTCCGGAAGATGCGCGACGGGTATTTCAATCGATTAACTCAGATACTAAACGTTTAGATAAATATGAGGAATATCACCTAAGAAATCGCGGTAGTGACGCGTATTATGCGATCTATGCCTGTTGTTATATCAATGACAATAAATCTAACCTAGAAGAGCTCCAATATACACGTTTAAATGAGTTGATTGAGTTAGGGGAGAGGATCCACCAGCTACTTTTTTCGACCATTTTATTAGACAATGAAATGAGTCATGGCAAAAAAATTGGCTTGGTCAATGAGCTGATGAATATCATTGCGGGTGATCAGATTCATAATATTATGAGTCTGAATCAGGGGGAGCGCGTTGAAAACCTAATGTCGCATCTGTTGACCATTCTTTGCAGAATAGCGACGCCTGTAAAAAATGCTGGGGTTCCGAGTTTGGGCTTACATCCATACTTATATTTTTATAAGGATCAGCGTTTTCAGATTACTTCTTTTCTTGCATGGTTTTCAATTGTGTATGAAATTCATGAAAGCCGCATGCAGATTCATCATCGAACGATTAGTTTCAAGGACTTCACCCGGGTACGCCGTAGTATTGAGTTCTTGATCGCCAATTTCCCCGTGGCGACCACCGAAACGGTCGGCAAGTTCGGCAGTGGTATCAAGGGCTATGATCGGCTACAAATTGTCTATAAAGCCTTTATTTGCTTAAGCTTGGAAATGGATGTTGATTTTGATGATGAGAAATGCCTGAATACCTTTATTCTGTCCATGTCTAAGGCCTTCAAGTACATAAACTTTAACGAGTTCTATATCGAAAGGTTTTTGGGTGGTTATGATGATGCAGTAGTCAAGAATGTGGTGGGATATGTGGAGTCGATTAGTCCAATTTCTCGGTCAAAGCCAAAGGCCTTTTCGGCATTAACCAAGAGTCTGCTTAAGCACAATTTTGTGGTGGGTAATCATAACTTTTGCCTCATTTGTGATGGATTGATCTATCTTGATTCTACTGAATCGGATCATAGGATTGCCAAAGCCGTAGGTGGGCAAGGCGTTCTAGAGAATGGTCTGCTGGTTCATCCCATCTGTAATAGAATGAAATCAGATCTGAGTCTGGAAGAGATTAGAGCGGATTTGTTTGGTGAATTACTGTATTGAGCAGCAGAGGGGGTAAATTAATTTTCTAAAATTTATCAATGATTTAACTTTTGATATATTCAGCCAATGTGGTTGTTTTTAATTCACTTTAGAATCACAACCAGAAACTAGCTGTAGTTTCTGAATGACCGTCAAGGTCCTTAGTTTTGCCTATAGATTCCCCCTATGGGCATTTTTTTTGATCAAAAACATGTATAGGTGACTTTAAAATAAACCTTTTAGCAATTCATACGCAATAAGGCTGATACCATTAGCACAATAAAAATGAGTTCCACTCTAGTTAACATCTTAGTTCCATTTACTTTTCACTTAATTTATATAGCAGTTAACTCGTAGCATCAATGAAATAACATAACATGGAAAATAATCAAAAAGACAGAATTTGGATTTTGATCAGATCTGCTGTTTACATGCTTCTACAGTAGCTTTGAATGTTTCACTTAACCTTTAAACTTTTTCTAAAATTAAATATATTTACATATGTGTTCTAAAATTTGATAGAATTTATTAAAACTTTAGATTCTAAGTGTAAATAATGAGAAGCGCTAATATTCGACGTGATGGCTACTTAAAATTTCTGAATACATGGCAAGACCGTGATGTCATTAAAGTACTTTCAGGTGTGCGTCGCTCTGGAAAATCCACCTTATTGGCGATGTTTCAACAAGACCTAAAAGCACAGGGTGTACAAGCCGAAAACATCATTGCTATCAATTTCGAATTTATGGAATTTGAAGAACTCACCGATTACCGTAAACTACATGATTATGTACTGTCTAAAGTTGATAAAAGCAAAAAAAACTATGTTTTTTTAGATGAAATACAACATGTTACAAATTTTGAGAAAGTAGTCGATTCTTTATATGTTCGGGATTATATCGATTTATATATTACAGGCTCAAATGCATTCTTTCTAAGTGGAGAACTTGCGACTTTACTTACAGGACGCTATATCGAGCAACACGTTCTACCTCTGTCATTCCAAGAATTTAAACAGTGGCATATTGAAAATAATCCGATCATCCAACAATTATCCAATCGTGATTTGTATGCCATGTATACGCGCAGTAGTTTCCCTTATACGCTTGCCATGACTAGCCAGCAGGAAACTTATGATTACTTGCAAGCGGTCTATGCCAGTGTAATGTTTAAAGATGTTATTCCCCGTTTGAATACTGCCGATATTAATTCTCTCGAGCGTGTCGCAAGATATTTGGCAAGCGTGACAGGCTCACCTATTTCCATCAATAAAATTAAAAATACCTTTGTTTCAAGTGGGGTTAAGATTTCATTTGAAACAGTGAAACGCTATATTCAGGGCTTACAGGACAGTTTGTTATTTTATAGTGCCGCACAATTTAAAGTACGCGGGCGTGAGTTATTACAATCCTCTGAAAAATACTATTTAGTTGATGTCGGATTGCGCCGGATTATGTTGCCTGATGCTAATGCTGATCAAGGTCATATCTTAGAAAATGTGATTTATCTTGAGCTTGTCAGACGAGGTTATACGGTCTATGTAGGGCGGGTTGATGAATATGAAATTGATTTTGTTGCTGTCGATACTTTACAGAATTTAACTTATTATCAGGTGGCATTAGAAACGCTCAATGAGGAGACACTCAGCCGAGAGTTACGTCCATTACAGAAAATTTCTGATTCATATCCCAAGTATTTACTTACCTTAGACACCATAGGGACTGAAGCGAATTATAATGGTATTGTAAAAATGAACGCTCTTGATTGGTTGCTGTCTGAAAATAAATAAAGTGGAGTGTAGGCATCGACAATCTAATTTCTCGATCAAAGCCCAAGGCCTTTTCAGCATTAACCAAAAATTTGCTTAAGCATAATTTTCTAGTGGGTAATCATAACTTTTGCCCCATTTGTGATGGATTAATCTATCTCGATTCTACTGAATCGGATCATAGGATTACCAAAGCCGCAGGTGGGCAAGGTGTGCTAGAAAATGGTCTGCTGGTTCATCTGCTCTGTAATAGAAGAAAATCAGATATCAGCTTAGAGGAGACTAGAGCGGATTTGTTTGACGAGCTTTTGTACTAATTTGTCAGCAAGATATGGCTTTGGTCTGGCTGATTTACCCTAACCAGCCTTGCAAGTCATGGTTAGTCAATACTCTTGTTCTTAACCTGAACATAACGCCTAAACGATCCGATTCTATAAAGTTGGATCGTTGATTAAGCCGTTTTTAAGGACTGATTTCTATATATACAGGGGGCAGTCCTTTTAATATCACTTTGATTCATCGTATTGAAATATTGATGTTACAAAATAGTACTATTCATGTGATTGATTTAAATCAAATAGGGGATTGCAAAATGAAAAGTTTACTAACAACATTACAAGGCTTATTAGTACGTGAGCCGTCAGATTTAACCTCACAAACAATTGCTAAAATGGATTTAACCATTCATCGCCAATACCAAGATCAACAGGTGATACTATTACGTACTGACTATTTAGAATAGTCTGAATAATTAAAAAAACACACAAAATAATGAAGCTATAAAAAAGCTCCTTTAAAAAACCGCAATTCATTAAAACTACAACAAAACTTACTTTTAAGCTGTGCGATCATCAATATACTGTGAGCCACAGTCGCTGATTTAAATATAGAGTAGTAGCGAGAATTGCGCTGGAGTTTCTGAAGGATATTAATTCCTTAGTTTGCCCATTCATCCATCTGGGCATTTTTTTTGATTAAAATACAATGCTGTTCTTGCTAAAAAATGACGGCACCCACCATAAAACACAATATTCCAAAAATAATCCAAGGCCAGATCTTTGTCTTCGGTTGTTCTAAATTCTGAGGATTATATTCCGTGTGTTCTAGCGATGTCGGTTGTGGAACACGGGTCTTTTTAGAGTAAGGCTGGTGTTTAGAGTAAGATAGTCCCGTACCTGGAATACCGACACTGGTTCGCGTACCTTTTTTCCCAATATTTAGAGAAGCACCAGGTTTGCCAATGCTGGCACTGCTGATGCCTTTATGGGTCAGATTAATTTTAAAACCCGGGAATAATTTAATACTTTTACGAAATCTAAAACCCATATTGCTCTCATTCTAAAACTTAGCTCAATTCACGCGCTATACTAGGATCCATGATCTGCTAGAGATCGTACTTTGACGGCTATCATCAGGATACTAGTATATTTTTTATCTGGTGATTGCAATACTACCTTTAAATACCGTCAAAAATGTTTACTGTATATTTGCTGTAGGGTAATCTTAAAGCTGCTATTTATTGACTGATTGGTATATGACGACAGATAAGCATGAAGTCCTGCTACGAATGCGAGCGATCGAGCTGCTTGCTTACTGGGAAGGTCGTTTGGTTACCAATCGTTTAATGAGCTGGTTTGGGCTCAGTCGACAGCAGGCTTCTGCGGATATCAAGCGTTACAATACGCTGTATAACCCAGATGCCTTGGTCCATGATCCCTCCGTAAAAGGCTATGTGCCTAAAGCCACGTTTCAACCGGTGCTGACTACCGTACATATCAATGAATATCTCAATATGCTGTCAGGTTTGGTTAGTGAATCGCATACCCTGATTGCGACACCAGAACCGAATCTTGCAGCAGTTCAATTACCTGATCGCAGTGTACGTCCTGAAGTGATTCGGGAAGTTTTGCGTGCCTGCCGCAACCAAAGTACTTTAAAAATGATTTATGCCTCGATGCAGAATCCGCAGTGGCATGAACGCATCATTTCCCCACACACCCTGGTGTATACCGGTTTTCGCTGGCATGTCCGTGCCTATTGCCATCAGAGCAAGCAGTTTAAGGACTTTTTACTCTCCAGAATTGATCGCACACCTGTTGTGGTGGCGATTGAGTCAGTAGACCCTGCTCAGGATCAGCAATGGCATGAAGAAATTGTACTGACGCTGATCCCTAATCCAAAATTGAACTCATCACAACAAGCGCTGGTCGAAAAAGACTTCGGCATGCCTGATGGCAGATTACAGATTCCGGTGAAAAAAGCCCTGGCTCACTATACCTTGCAGCGATATCAGGCCGCGATCACGCTGGCTGAGGCGGATGATGCCTTGAAATATCCCTTGGTACTACAACGCTCAGATATCGAAAAGCTGTCGTCTTACCTGTTTGATCAGGCCTCATAGGAGATTGGCCATGTTAGAACAATTTCATTATGACAGTGACCTGATTGGTGGCTCCCTGATGGTGCGTGAAAGCCGGCTGATCGCGGATCTGTTATTACGAGAAGCGATTCCAGAACAATGGCATCAGGCAATTCAGATTGACAATATTCTGCAAAAAAGAACGCCTGCTTCAGCCCAACGTAACGCCACTGCCATTCGTAAGCGTCTTGAGCGCTTAGAGCCTGATTTCTGGAAAGCTTTGCGTGATGGGGATGATGAGCTGGCGACCCAGGTGGCTTTTTGTGGCGCACTGGAACGCAACCTGTTGCTGCTTGAGTTTATGGAAACGGTGATGAGGGATGCCTATATCTCTCAGGCGCAACACTTGGACAGTTATATCTGGTCAGATTTTTTGGATGAACGCTCACAACGTGATCCGGATATCTGTGATTGGAAAGAGTCCAGCAAGAAAAAAATGGGGCAGGTGGTCTTTCGCATGTTGGCAGAAGCCGGTTACTTAAAAAGTACCCGTAAGCTGGAGTTGCAGCGCGTGATCGTCAGAGCAGAGCTGCGTAGCCTGTTGGAAGAACATTATAAACAACGCATTAAAAGATCTATGGAAGTGTCGGTATGGACGCGTTAGTTGTAGAGGGGCAGCAATGAGTCAAGCAATACATGAGCGTCTGAATCAGATTCCAGAGCGAATTCTTTCAACCGAGTTTTTAACCGGTCAGGGGCTAGGCAATGAAATTGGATTCTGGATTTTTGATTATGCGCCTGAAGATGAGCTGAAAGTCCGCGAATATATTCATTTTCTGGAAGGGATGCTGGAGAAAAAACACAGTCAGCTGAAGGTGGTGAATATCAACCTGCTGCAAGCAGTGGTGGATTATCTGGATGAGCGTAACTTCATCGATAAAGCCATTCAAATGCAAAAAGCCAAAGGCGATGAAGCGCTGCTCAAAGCCTTAAAGGGTCCACTGCATATGGATAAGTTCGCGCCTTATCTGGTGAGTAAATATGCCACCAATGCGCAAGATATTGTGTTGATGACTGGGGTAGGGACGGTTTGGCCACTGTTACGTGCCCATCACTTATTGAATAGTTTGCATTCGTTACTGGGGCATAAGCCAGTGGTGCTGTTTTACCCAGGCTATTACGACGGTCAAGCGATGAGTTTATTTGGAAAAATTCCAAGCAACAATTACTACAGAGCATTCAGATTAGTGCCTTAAACACGGCAAATAGAAATAAGAATTCGGGGGAATGGATTGAGATGAACATTAAAGAACTTTTTTACAAGCCATTAGATCGTGCGATTAACGGGGTGGTCAAGGCAGATCAGAATGACAATACCACGGTATATCAGGAACTCGATGAATACGTGGTCACCAATGAGCTGGAAAAGCATTTTCGTGACTTTTTCCAGTCTTATGGCACAGATCTAAGCGATCCTTCCATTGCCAACCGAGTCGGTGTGTGGATTTCAGGCTTCTTTGGTTCAGGTAAATCACATTTCCTGAAAACCTTGTCGTATATTCTGGCCAATAAAGTGGCACGTGACGCGGAAGGTAACGAACGCAGTGCTGCAGAATTCTTTGATGAAAGCAAAATCCGTGATGCGTTTATCCGTGCAGATATTGGCAAGGCCGTTAGCCATCATGCCGATGTCATCCTATTTAACATCGACAGTAAAGCCAGCTCCAATGATGACGGCAATCCGATTCTGAATGTGTTTTTACGCGTGTTTAACGAGTATCAGGGTTTTAGTGCTGACCATCCACATATTGCCCATATGGAACGTCACCTGAGCCAGAAAGGGGTGTATGAGCGCTTTAAACAGGCGTTTGAGGAATCCAGCGGCATGTCCTGGCTAGAGGAGCGTGACGGCTATCAGTTCTATCAGGATGATGTCGAAACCGCGATTTCCCAAGCCCTCAACTTATCTGCTGAAGCTGCGCATAAATGGTTTGAGGATTCTGAGCAGACCTTTAGTGTTTCGGTTGAAAACTTCTGTCAGTGGGTGAAAGAATACCTAGACAGCAAAGGACCCCAGCAACGCATGTTGTTCTTGGTCGATGAGGTGGGGCAGTTTATTGGCAGTGATACCCGCTTGATGCTGACACTGCAAACCATTACTGAAAACCTGGGTACGATCTGTAAAGGCCGCGCTTGGATTATCGTCACCTCACAGGCAGACATCGATGCTGTTTTAGGTGAGATGTCTTCTTCCAAAGCCAATGACTTCTCCAAGATTGCTGGGCGTTTTAAAACCCGTTTATCACTGTCCAGTTCCAATACAGATGAAGTCATCCAGAAACGTTTATTACGCAAAACCCCAGAAGCAGAAGCATTGCTCAGATCGGTGTTTGAGCAAAAGGGCGATATCTTAAAAAATCAGATTACCTTTGACCGTTCAGGCCCAACCCTCAAGAACTATGAGGGGCCAGACAGTTTTATTCATAACTATCCTTTTGCGCCGTATCATTTTCAACTGGTGCAGAAAGTTTTTGAAGAAATCCGTAAAGTCGGTGCGACCGGTGCACATCTGGCCTATGGTGAGCGATCTATGCTGGATGCGTTCCAGATGGCCGCTAAAGCCATTGGAACGGATGAGGTGGGGGCTTTGGTTCCATTCCACCGATTCTACAGCTCAGTAGAAGGATTCCTGGATACAGCGGTTAAACGTACTATCGACCAGGCCGGTGAGAATAAGACTCTGGATGGTTTTGATGTACAGATGCTGCGTACCCTGTTCATGATCCGCTATGTCGATATCATTAAAGGCACACTGGATAATCTGGTGACCTTGTCGATTGAGAAAATTGACGAAGACAAGCTGGCATTACGCAAGCGGATTGAAGAAAGCCTGCTGCGTCTGGAAAAGGAAAGCCTGATTACCCGCAATGGCGATGAGTTCCTGTTCCTGACCAATGAAGAACGCGATATCACCCGAAAAATTAAAGCCACTGACTTAGCTGCTTCAGAAGAAAATAAAGAGTTAGCCAATCTCATTTTTAAAGATTTGCTCCGGGATCAGAACAAGTACCGCCATCAGGCCAATAAAATGGACTATGTGGTGGGTCGTTTTCTGGATGGTCATAGCCTGGATGGCAAGTATGAGAGTGATTTGAAAGTTGAAATCATTTCTCCTTTAGATACTGAATACAACCTTTACAGCGAAGCCTTTTGTATTGGTAAAAGTGCTGAAGGACAGGTGCTGTTTAAACTCGGTGATGACAAGCAATTCTTTAATGAGCTCAGAACTTGGCTGAAAACCAATAAATTCATTCGTTTAAATGATGATGGCACCCAGTCCGATATCACCCGTATTCTGACAGACCGTGGCCGTGAGAACCAGGAACGTAAAAAACGTCTGCGTGCCCGGGTCGAGGAAATGCTGCTGGACGCGGAAAGTTATGCCTTGGGTCAACATCTGCAGCTTTCATCTTCTAGCCCTTCCAGCAAGCTGGATGAGGCGTGTCGTTATCTGCTGGAAAACACCTATACCAAACTGAGCTATCTGCAGGTCTATCAGCAGGATGCCTGGCGTGAACTGAACGCCGTATTGACTGTAGATGATATGGCACAGCTGGGATTATCCCTAGATGGTGGGCAGACCAATCCGAAAGCCCTACAGGAAGTGGAACAGTATATTTCGCTGCGTGCAACCGGTACAGAACGTATTCTGGTGTCTGACGTGGTCGAGCGTTTTGCTAAACGTCCTTATGGTTGGCCGGATGCCGAGATTTTACTACTGGCAGGTCAATTGGCTGCGATGGGACGAATTTCGCTGCAGTTAAATGGGGGAACCTTGCAGCTGAAAGATGCGCTGGAACCTTTACAGAACAGCCGCCGTCGCCGTGAAGTTGCCATCATTAAAAAGCGTCAGACTGATGATCAGATATTGAAACAGGCGCGTCAACTGACTCAAGACTTGTTCTCTGCAATGGGACCATCGACAGAAAAAGAGCTGTTTGAGTTCTATACCCAAAACTTTAAGACCTGGTTAGCCAACTTTAAGTCGTATAAGAGCAAAACCGATGTCGGGCAATTCCCTGGCAAGAAAGTCATTGAACGGTCTATCTTAAGCTTGGATCGCTTGCTGGCCAATAGCGACAGCTTCGATTTCTTTAAGGCCGTGGTTGATAACAAGGATGACTATCTGGATCTGGAAGAAGATTATCGTGATATTCATGAGTTCTTCAGTAACCAGATGCCAAGCTGGCAGCAACTGCAGCAGGCCCTACGTCATTTTGAGAAAAATAAACAGGCATTGGGCAGTGATGAGGTGGCGAAAAAAGCCTTATCAGAATTACATCGTATTTCGACCACTGAATCTCCCTACGGCCTGTTAAATAAAGTGGCTGATTTGGTTCGTACAGTGGAAAGCGTCAATGAGCAATTGCTGACTGAGAAGCGCAATCAGGCGATAGAACACATTGATGACAAGATCAAGCAGTTAGAAGCCGAGATTAAAAACAGTGGCATCGCTAGCGCTGAGCTGAGTAACAAGCTATTACGCCCACTACAACTGCTGAAAACGGATATTGAAGTGGAAACTAGCCTGTCCACCATCTATATGCTGCAAACCCAAACCGCCGTCGAGCGTTTTGATGAAGCCTTGTATGAGTTGGAAAGCGAAGTTGAGGCGGAAATCCAGCGTCAGGCCAAAGCGGCACAACTGGCTCAGAGCAAAGCAGAGAGTGTAACCAACACTGCAACCACCTCCAGCCCAGCTACATCAGCACCTGCTGCGAGTCCGGTACAGCCTGTGACAGCCGTAGTGCCACCGAAACCTGTTGTCGAAGTCGATGTCGCCAGCATTTACAGCAAAAGCTCAAGTAGTGTCTATCTGGAAACAGAAGAGTCAGTAGATCAGTTTGTAGACGCACTCAAAGCTGAATTGAAAAAAATTGTGGGTGATAAAAAGCGTGTGCGTATTCGCTAACTTGGGTTAGGGATATCGGCATCAGTCATTAATTAAAGGTTTTAACATGAATACCAGTAATATTAAAAAATACGCACCGCAAGCCCGGAATGATTTTATCGCAGCCATGCGCAAGCAGGCTGCCAAATACGGCATCACCGCAGACCGCATTTTACCGGCAGAACAGAAAGGTGACTTGCTGCTGATTGGCGATCAGGTTTTTCCGCTATCCGTCATGAAATCTCGTGACAAGCTGATCAAACGCATTCAAGCCAGCAGTTTTGAGCAGAGCATCGATTATATTGCCTACAGCTGGTTTAATCGTCTCTGTGCCATTCGCTATATGGAATGCAAAGGGTTGCTGGATCATGGCCGCCGTGTACTGAGCAGTGCCGATGGCAGTGCCGGCTTGCCACAGATTCTGGAAGAATGTCTGGATATTGAGTTACCGGGTTTAAATACCAGCCGTGTGGCTGAGTTAAAGCTAGATGGCAATAAAGACGAAGAATTGTACCGTGAGCTGTTACTGGCTCAATGTCATGCGTTGAATCAGGTGATGCCATTACTGTTTGAGCAGGTCTCTGATGAGTCAGAACTGTTATTACCGGATAACCTGACCAAAACCGATTCGTTGATCCGTGATCTGGTCAGCAGCATTCCGGAAGAAGACTGGTCGGATGTGCAGATTATTGGTTGGCTGTATCAGTTCTATATTTCTGAAAAGAAAGATCAGGTGATTGGTAAAGTCGTCAAGAGTGAGGACATTCCTGCAGCGACACAGTTATTCACCCCAAACTGGATTGTGAAGTATTTGGTGCAAAACAGTGTTGGTCGTCTATGGATGATGGCACAGCCGGACAGTACGCTAGCGAGTAGTTGGGAATACTATATTCAGCCAGCGGAACAGACCGATGAAGTCAATGCACAGCTAAAACAGCTGATTGATGCGCGGATCAGTGAAGATGGCGATAGCTTAAACCCAGAAAGTATTACGGTGTTGGATCCGGCCTGTGGTTCGGGGCATATTTTGGTGGAAGCCTATGATTGCCTCAAAGCGATTTATTTAGAACGTGGCTACCGTAGCCGTGATATTCCACGTTTGATTCTGGAAAATAACCTGTACGGCATTGATATTGATACCCGTGCCGCACAATTGGCGAGTTTTGCGCTATTGATGAAAGCGCGTGAGGATGACCGCCGTTTATTTAGTAATCCACCAAAGTTAAATATTATTGCGTTGCAAGATAGCCAACCTGAGCGTTTAGAAGCATTCAGTCAGGACTTGGCAAGTACTGGTATTGCTCAGACCGATTTAAAAGAATTATTAGACCTATTTGAACACTCTTCGACCTTTGGTTCTTTGATTCAAATCCCTGAGGCATTCGCTAAAAAACTGTCTGATTTAGAAAGCAAGCTGAATACAGCAGCAGAGTCAGGCGATATCTTTAGTCAGCAGTCGGCACAAGAGTTGTTACCTCTAGTACAACAGGCTAAATTACTGGCTAAACAATATGATGCTGTGATTGCTAACCCGCCGTATATGGGGGGTAAAGGTATGAATACAGCACTTAAAGATTTTGCTAAAAAGAAATTCCCCGACAGTAAGTCAGATATGTTTGCCATGTTTATTGAACGCTGTCAAAAGTTAGCAAAAGAAATAGGTGAAACAGCATTTGTGACACCTTATGTTTGGATGTTTATTTCTTCTTATGAAGAGTTACGAAAAAAACTGATTTCTCAGAATACGATTAAGTCATTAATTCAGCTTGAATATAATGCATTTGAACCTGCATGTATTCCTGTTTGTGCATACACAATATCAAAGGCACACGTACAAAATTATGTCGGTAGTTATATTAAGCTGTCTGATTTTAAAGGTCATGAAAACCAAGCGCCTAAAACATTAGAAGCCATTCAAAACCCAAATTGTGGTTGGTTCTTTAATTCTAAGCCTGATGATTTTATGAAAATTTCGGGTAGTCCTCTTGCATATTGGGTGGGTAAAAATTTACTAAAAATTTATACGAATAACCCTGCTATGTCAGATATTTTAGAGGTAAAACAAGGATTAGCAACAGCGGATAACAATCGTTTTTTGAGATATTGGTATGAAATAAATATCGATATGATAGGTTTCAAGAAAAAGAGTATTCAAGAAGCAAAAAATTCATGTAAAAAATGGTTCCCACATAATAAAGGTGGTGATTTTAAAAAATGGTATGGAAATCATGAAGCTGTAGTTAATTGGGAAAAAGATGGATATGAAATAAAGAATTTTGTTGATGACAAAGGGAAACAGCGATCTAGACCTCAAAATACAAGCTACTATTACAGAGAGGCTATTAGCTGGTCTGAGATAACTTCATCAGATATTTCCTTTAGATTCTATCCACAGGGTTTTATACCAAACAATAAAGGGATGTGTGCTTATCTAAATGATAGTTCAGATATTTATAAAATTTTAGGGTGGTGTAATTCTAAGGTATTTAATATTCTAAGTAAGATTATTAATCCTACTATTAGTTTTGGTGTTGGTGATTTTTCAAATATGCCTTTTTCAGAGGTCGAAAATAACAGTTTAGTAAAAAAATTAATAAATATCTCAATAAATAACTGGAATGCATATGAAACATCATGGGATTTTACTGAAAACCCAATTATTGGTATTCAACAGCCTAATTTAGAACAAGTGTTTAATACCTGGCAACAGCAAAATGCTGACGCCGTCGCTGAAATGAAACGTCTGGAAGAAGAAAACAATAAGCTGTTTATTGACGCTTATGGTTTACAGGATGAACTCACCCCAGACGTGCCTGATGCGCAAATCACTCTCACTCGAGCTGACCGTGAAAAAGACAGCCAGCGTTTAGTCTCTTATGCTCTTGGCTGTATGATGGGACGTTATAGCTTGGACGAACCAGGTTTGATCTATGCCCATGCAGGCAATCAAGACTTCGATGCCAGCCGTTATCAAACATTCCCAGCCGATGCAGACGGCATTATTCCACTGACCGAAATGCACTGGTTTGAAGATGATGCTACGCGCCGTATTCAAGAGTTCCTAACTGCTGTTTGGGGTAAAGACACACTGGATACCAATATGCAGTGGCTGGCAGAAAGCTTGGATAAAAAAGCCAATGAAACCGCTGAAGATACCATTCGCCGTTACCTCGCCAGCAAGTTCTATAAAGACCACATGCAGACCTATAAAAAGCGTCCGATCTACTGGTTATTCAGCAGTGGTAAACAGGGGGCTTTCCAGGCATTGGTGTACTTGCACCGCTATAACGAAAGCACCTTGGCACGTATGCGTACCGAATACGTGATGCCATTGATTTCTAAAATGGCGGCTATGGTGAATTCTTTGCAAAGTGAAATCGAAAACAGTGATTCCGCTGCTGAAATTAAACGTAAAGAGAAAGAACTACAAAATCTGCATAAGCAACAGGCTGAACTGAGTAGCTTTGAGGAAAAACTGCGCCACTATGCCGATCAGCGTATTTCACTGGATCTAGATGATGGGGTGAAAGTGAACTACGGCAAGTTTGGGGACTTGTTGGCTGAAGTCAAAGCAGTGACGGGGGAAAAGTGATGAATAGCTTTTCTTCCACACTAGATCATGCAGAGGTGGTTGCATGAACTTAAGTCAACTACAGCAAGGCCTGGAACAAGCCTTTTATATTGAACAGCATCGAATAGTCTTTTGGTACGATGCGGAACAGTCCTTTAGCGAAGAAGTAAAGGCGTTAAAACTGAAGGATGTCCAGATTCTGAATATGGCAGAAGAATCCAGCCTTGCGATTAAGCTTAAACTGGAACTTGAGGATCAGCAGGGTAAATACTTGCTGTATTTTCCAAGTCCTGAGCCTGAAACTGAAAAAGACTGGTTACTGGACATCAAGCTGTATTCACGCAGCTTCTATGCCGATCGTTTCTCGATTATTTTTAATGAGCTGGGTTTACAGCAGCAGAGTCTAAGAGAACATCTGGCCAAACGTGAAGAATTCCTTAAAGCCAAAGCCCGTCTGAGTACATTGAAACGCTATATCCAGCCTGATGCAGATGCACAGGATCTGGATATGGCGATGATTGCGGCCGTGGTCAAGGCTGACAGTGCCGAGCTGATGCATATTGTTCTGGCACTGGCAGATGAAATGGTACAGCAGAACCTGGCTCTGGAAGTCAATCCAGAATCCTTTGCTGAACTGGAAAAATTCCAACTGGTGCCAGCTTTAGTCACAGCATTACAGGCGGAAATTGGTTATCCAGCATCGGTTGAAGAGTTGAATGGGGAAGCACCATTCAAGCTCGGTACGTTCTTTATCCGTTTGATGAGCACAGGTTTCTGTGAAAGCCTGGGCGATATACCGCTATGGGCTCAGGAACTGGTGATGTCATCCGTCAGCTCCCGTGCAACAGCTAGAGTCTTTTTGTCGCGCTGGAGAGACAGTTCCAAATACTACCCAACCTTCGATACACTCTCCCAGACCGTGGCGAATGCACTGCGGATCCAAGAAAAGGTCGGGGCTTTTGATCTGGAGCAGCTGCTCGATGTCATGACCTTTGAAGTGATTGAACAAAAGATCATTGTTGATTTGGCCAGCCAGATCCCTGCAGCAACCAAAGCTGAACTGGAACATTTCAGAACGGTTATTTCTACCCGTCTGGATGGCTATTGGGCGTCCAAACATAAGGACGATGCAACCCGCCGTAAATACCGTACCGTCTATACAGCGTTGCAGGCAGCGATTGAGCTGTTCAGCCTGCGACTGCAGTTTGATTCTGGGTTCTATTTCGACTCCAGTGAAGCCTTGTATAAAGCCTACGAGCAGGAGTTGTATCGCTTTGATATGGCCTATCGCCACTACAGTGCTGCTTCTCAACGCGCTCATGTCGATATCTTGAAAAAACTCGATGAAGAAGTCGAAAATTGCTATTCCTACTGGTTTATTGACCACTTGGCACGAAACTGGGGCGAGCGTGTAGAAGCTGAGCAACGCTTGAATGTCTGGAAAGTGGCAGATATCCCAAATCAGCAGAACTTCTACGATACCCACGTCAGACCCTTACTCAATTCTGCAACGAAACGCCGTATTGTGGTAATTATCAGTGATGCTTTCCGTTATGAAGCTGCGGTAGAGCTGCGTGATCGTATTAATGAAAAGCGTTATTCTGAAGCGACCTTGTCTTCACAGCTGGGCGTTGTCCCAAGTTACACCACACTTGGCATGGCCTCGTTATTGCCGCATCAGACTTTGGAGTACAAAGAGGCCGCAGGGGATGATGTTTTAGTAGATGGGCAGTGCAGCAAAGGGACTGCAGCACGATCCAAAATTCTGGCGGCCTATAATGGTCTGGCAGTCACCGCTGAAACGGTAAAAGGCTGGTCACGTGATGAAGGTCGTGAAGCGCTGAAAGACCATGAGCTGATTTACGTTTATCACAACGTGATTGATGCACGCGGTGACAGTGCCTCGACAGAATCTGAGACCTTTATGGCGGTGGAACATGCTATTGAAGAGCTGACTGAACTCAGCCGTAAAATTTTAATGCACTTCAATATTTCTACCCTGTTGATTACAGCCGACCATGGCTTCTTGTTCCAGCAAAGTAAACTGGAATCTGCGGATCGTTCAAGCTTGACTGAAAAACCAGCCAATACATTGAAGAGCAAAAAACGCTATGTGATTGGGCATGGTTTACCAGAGAGCAAGGAAGCCTGGAAAGGCTCAACCCAAGCTACGGCAGGCACACTATCTGCGACTGATTTCTGGATTCCAAAAGGGGCGAACCGTTTCCATTTTGTAGGAGGCTCACGTTTCGTGCATGGCGGCATCATGCCTCAGGAAATTGTGGTGCCGGTACTGATGGTAAAACAGCTACGTGGTGAAAAGGCTGGACAGCGGACCAAGCGTAAAGTTGAGGTCATTTCTACCAAATCCACGCTGAAGATGGTCAATAACATCCAGAAGTTTGATTTGATGCAAACCGAAGCTGTCAGTGAGCTGGTCATGCCAGTGACTTTATCCATTGCCATTTATGATGGGGATCTTAAAGTTTCCAGTGAAGAAACTTTGACTTTTGATAGCGCTACCGATTCTGTTGCCGATCGGGTCAAACAGGTCAGACTGTCATTGTCTGGCACTGATTTTGACCGTAAGAAAGATTACTTCCTGGTACTGAAGGACAAAGACCTGAATATCGAGATGCAACGCTATAAGGTCACCATTGATTTGGCATTTACCGATGACTTCTTCTGATAACGAATTAACGATAGAGCGTAGCCTACATGGAATCTGCTAACGATAAAGAACTGGATCAGCTGCTGAATGAACACTTTGCTGGGCGGGTGGTACGTAAGGATCTGACTAAACTGATCAAAGAAGGGGCCAATGTCCCGGTCTATGTACTCGAATACCTGCTAGGGATGTACTGTGCCTCGGATGATCCAGAGATCATTGAACAGGGACTACGTAACGTAAAGACCGTACTGGCTGAGAATTATGTCCGTCCTGATGAAGCTGAGAAGGTGAAATCCCTGGTTCGTGAACGGGGCAGTTATAAGGTCATTGATCGGGTGACCGTAAAGCTGAATGAGCGTAAGGACAAATACGAAGCCTCCTTTAGTAATCTGGGTATCAAAGATGCCGAAATCTCGGCAGGCATCGTTAAAGAGTATGAAAAATTACTTGTTGGTGGTATCTGGGTCATTGCTACGCTCAGTTATTATTTTGAAGAAGGACAGACTAGTTCTCCATTTGGCGTGAGCTTACTCAAGCCGATTCAAATGCCGAATATGAATATGGATGAACTTTTCAGTGGCAGAGCAGCATTAAGCACTGATCAGTGGCGCGAGAGTTTAATCCGTTCGATCGGCATGGAACCGGCTTCGTTAAAAGAGGATGTGCAATGGCACCTATTAGCGCGTATGGTTCCGTTCGTTGAAAATAACTATAACGTTTGTGAACTGGGACCACGCGGTACCGGGAAAAGCCATATTTACAAAGAGTGTTCACCGAATAGTATTTTAGTCTCTGGTGGGCAAACGACTGTCGCCAACCTGTTCTATAACATGAGTAGCCGCCGTATTGGTCTGGTAGGCTTATGGGATGTGGTAGCTTTTGATGAAGTCGCCGGTATTTCCTTTAAGGACAAAGATGGCGTACAGATCATGAAAGACTACATGGCCTCAGGATCTTTTGCCCGTGGTCGTGAACAGATGGAAGCCTCAGCTTCGATGGTTTTTGTGGGTAATATTAACCAAAGTGTTGAATCCTTGGTGAAGACTAGCCACTTATTGGCTCCTTTTCCTGAAGCCATGATCGATTCAGCATTCTTTGATCGCTTTCATGCCTATATCCCGGGTTGGGAAATTCCGAAAATGCGCCCGGAATTCTTTACCAACCGTTATGGCTTGATCGTTGATTATCTGGCTGAGTTCTTCCGGGAAATGCGTAAGCGTAGTTTTGCGGATGCCATTGAGAAGTACTTTAAGCTAGGGAATAACCTGAATCAGCGTGATGTGATTGCCGTTCGCAAGACGGTTTCTGGATTGATGAAGCTGCTCTACCCACATGGTCAATTTAACAAAGAAGATGTACGGCAATGCCTGGAATATGCGCTGCAGGTGCGCCGTCGGGTCAAAGAACAGCTGAAAAAAATTGGGGGGATGGAATTCTATGATGTGCATTTTAGCTATATCGACAATGACACCCTAGAAGAGCATTTTGTTTCGGTAAAAGAGCAGGGTGGAGGTGGACTTATTCCCGAAGGTCCTGCTAAACCAGGCTTCCTGTATACCATTGGCCTCAGTAATAAGGGCATGCCAGGCTTATACCGCTTAGAACTTCAAGTCACTAAAGGTTCAGGAAAATTGGCGACATCTGGCTTATGGAATTCAAGTAGTGCCAAAGAACAGGTCAAGATTGCTTTTGATTACTTCAAGGCCAATGCATCCCGGATCTCGGGGGGGAGTAAGGTGCTGGAACATGATTTCCATTTACATGTGGTGGAATTACAGAATACCGGCCCGCTCAGCCATCTTGCTCTGCCAAGTTTAGTGGCTTTCGCTTCTGGCCTCTTAGGACGATCGGTTCAAAGTCAGATGGTGGTACTGGGTGATATGAGCTTGGGTGGTTCAGTGACACCGGTGGAAAGTATTGCCGAATGTCTGCAAGTTGCTTTTGATGCGGGTGCCAAGAAGGTTGCTTTGCCAATGAGTAGTGCGGCAGATATCCCAACGATTCCTGTGGAACTGTTTACCAAGTTCCAGACCAGCTTTTATGCAGATCCGGTAGATGCTGTGTTTAAGGGGCTAGGGGTGGATTAATTTCATATCTGTCTGGAAGAGTTACAGTAGATTGTTTTAAATTCAGTTTCTCAAGTTAAACACCATGTTGTAAAAGCATAATACTGCCTCTTTTAAAGAGCTAGTATTTTAGGGGGGATTACCCTTCATTTTTTCTTGATCAGATATCTGTTGTACTTTGACAGGATTTTGTTGATCTAAATATTTTTGATACCAAACACGCAATGTTTCAGGAGTACAACCGATTTTAGGATCAATAGCTGTGATTGCTGCCCAAGTAGAAGGATAATCTTTTTCAGATTCAATTAGTAATTGAACCGCTCTTTCTCTGATTTCAGGGGGCAATTTTACTTTGCCATTTGTAAGGTAAAAGGGGTCAATTTTAGAATGCCGTTGACAATGTATCGCCTTTTGAGTTTGAAGCAATGTACAATGATAAGATTAACCCGTTAGGTCAGGTGGCCTAACTTAAATAAAAAGTCTCCGACAAACCCGGTACGGTTCACTATCTATTGTTATTCTTACCTGAAATTGATGTGAGCTTATAGAGACAAGGTAAATTTGCAAAAGTGCCGGCTATTCAGTGTTCATTGAATGTTTAATTTAATTTATTAAGCTTGACCTTGGAGTGGCTCTAAGCCTTATACTTGGTACAAATTTTTCGATTGTTATGATGATGCGTTCTACTACATGGATTACAGTCTTGGTTGGATTGTTCATGTTCCAAAGCTTTTGGAATGTGGCGGCGGCCTTTTGTGTCCATGAACAACAGCCTCAATCACAGCAGAGTTATCATTTTGGTCATCACCAAAATACCTTGTGTGCCAGCGATAGTCGTCAACACGATCATAATGGACAGTCAGAAAACATAAAAACATTCAGTAGCGATTTAGAAATCGGTGAAGATCATCAAGATCATCTACCATCGATGACGCATTTGATTGTACAAAATGAAAAAGTAGATGTGTTTCATCCAAGCTCTGAAGTTAAAGTGAATCCACAATTTCATTGGAAAAACAGCTATCAGGCTCCTGACCTGTTTCAACAAAGCCCACCTCCCAAATTTTCCCCGCTCATGGTGGGGTAGCCTAAAACATTCCCACCACTTTTATTATTTAAATAAGTGGGAAAAATCATGTCTTCACAATCAATTATACTCTTGCGTCATAGCTTGGTTGCTTGTATATGTGCAGCGGCTATGCAATATAGCTATGCTGAAAACGTTACCAGCTTTGAATCCGCTTTAGCAAAAGTACAAAGTTACCAGACTCAAGACAAGCTGTGGCAACAAGTTCAGCAAATATCTGAATTGAATATTCAGCAAAGTCGGTTATGGCAGAATCCAAGTATAAGTTTAGAACAGTCTGGCTTTGGCTCAGGTCAAGAACAGGAATTCAATGTTGGCGTTAGTCAACCTCTAGATCTATTTGGTCAGCGTAAGCTGAACCGGGTGATTGCCAATACCTCGAATCAACAAATCCAATTGCAACAGCAATTATGGAAGGCACAAAGCCAACTGATTGTTAAATTTGCATGGTCGCAATTTGCACTTGCTGAGGTTGAGCAGTCTGCTTATTCAGTACAGTTAAAAACAAGTAAAGCCAATCTGGACAGTGCCCAGAAACGCTATCAGGCAGGCAGTATTGCCCTGGTTGATTTTGAGCGTACCCAAATTGAAGCGCTAGAAATCCAACGACTTTATCAGCAAGCGATGCTGAATAAACAAGCTGCCGGTCGTCAGCTGTCTAATTTGTGGGGGGGAGAAACATCTTCACATCTTCAATTGAATAAAACCGCTATCCCTTGGCCAGAGCAAAGTCTCCAAACTGTGCAACGGTATATTGCTGAAGGGTGGCTAGAAAAATTCTATGCCTTGAACATTCAGCAATCGGATCATCAAATTGAAAATTTAAGAATTCAGGCACGTCCCAATCCGACTTTAAATGTAGGCATGAAACGTAGCAAAACCCCTAATGAAAGCAACGATACGACTTTGGCAATCGGCGTGGCTATTCCACTGAATATTTTCAACCGCCAGCAATATGCGATCCCGATGGTCCAGCAACAGCAAATATTGCTGAACCAACAGCAGCAGCGTGAGCTGAAGCAACAAATACTCAATATTGCCAACAGCATGCATCAGCTCAAAGGTTTACGTAGCCAGTTCGATGCCACAACAGCACAAGTTACTTTGGCGACCAAAGTTCAGAGCCGTACTTTACAAGGGTTTCAGGCAGGGAAACTGTCCATTACCGACGTTCAGCAAGCAACCACCCAACTGCAGAATCTTCGATTGGGTCAATTACAAATTCTACGTCAAGCTTGGCAAACTGCCCTCGCAGCTGAGGCACTCAGTATTGGCACAAGTTATGAAGAAATTAGCCGTTCGGATGCCTATACACAACTGAATAAAAAGGCAGTCGAAGCATCGCAAAATTTAATCAATGGGGGAGCACGATAAAATGAACGCCAAGCAAAACGGAAAAATATCCCAGTCTCTCATGATTGCAATTTTGATTCTGATTACGGTCTTGGTCAGTCTGGTTATTTGGTTAAGTTCAAAAAAAACTGAATCTGAGGGGCATGGTCATGATGAGGGAAATGCCGAACATTCTGATGAAGATAGTTCTGAAGAAGGACATGCTGAAGAAGGCGAAATACAACTGACCAGCCAACAAATGGTTGAACAAGGTTTAAAAGTTGCTGTTGCATCCACAGGATTGGTTGAAAAGCTGACAACCCTGCCAGGTAAATTGGTGGTGAATACCGATCAACAAGCGCATATATCGCCTAATTTTAGTGGTCATGTCGAGCAGGTCAATGTGGCTTTAGGACAGAGCGTGCAAAAAGGACAAACGCTGGCTGTACTAATCGTGCCTGAACTGATCGACCAACAGGCAAATCTGCGTATGGCACAGGTGAATCTGGATTTGGCCCGTAAAGATTACCAGCGCGAACAGCAACTCTGGTCACAGGGGATTTCTGCCAAACAGGATTACCAGCGTGCCGAAAATGCCTACCGTCAAGCGCAGATTACTGTCCAGTCCTCACAAGCACGTTTAAATGCATTAGGTGCAAGTGGCAATAACAATGGGCGTTTTCTGATTAAAGCACCGATCTCTGGGGTGATCAGTCAAAAAGATATTGTGGTCGGTGAAAATGTGCAACTGGCTAATCAGCTCTTTGTCATTGAACAGCTGAAAGATTTATGGCTTGAGTTTAATTTGCCGAATCAATTCTCAGGTCAACTGCAAGCCGGGCAAAAAATTGACTTTAAAGTGAATGATTCAGATCAAATCTATAAAGCTACTGTACAAAGCTTAACCTCTCAGGCAGATGTACAAACAGGGCGTCTGGTGGTGCGCGCAAAACTCGATGCGCAAGCTACTGAGTTGCGTTCTAATGTGTTAGTGAGAGTGTTGATTCCGGAAGCTACAGCAAAATCAGCCCTTCGGATTCAAAAGTCTGCGCTGCAAAGTATTGAAGGTGAAGACAGTATTTTCATCGTAGATTCAGAACAAAAAGGTCAAGTCCACTTAAAAGCACAGAAAGTGCAATTGGGGCAGGCTTCAAGTGATGGACAATGGCTTGAAGTGATTTCTGGGCTGACTGAAGGGCAGAAGTATATCGCTCAAGGCAGTTTCTTGTTGAAATCTGAATTAGAAAAAGACGAGGCAGGCCATGAACATTAATTCTGATCTGCCAAAACCAGAAGGTTTATTCGAACGAATCATTCAGTTTTCCATACAAAATGCGATTTGGGTGTTGCTCTTTGTCTGTACCTGGATTGCGGTCGGGGTGTATAGCTATCAGAAACTCCCGATTGATGCTGTACCCGATATTACCAATACCCAAGTCCAGATTAATACTCAAGCCAAGGGTTTTACTGCGCTTGAAGTCGAACAGCGGATTACCTATCCCATTGAAAATGCCATGGCTGGCATTCCGGATCTGGAGCTTACCCGTTCCATATCCCGTTATGGACTCTCTCAAGTCACCATTGTCTTTAAAGATGGGACTGATATTTATTGGGCCCGTCAGCAGATTAACCAACGGATACAGGAGGCGCAATCTGAGTTGCCTGCACAAATCGCACCGACGATGTCCCCCGTTTCTACGGGTCTCGGTGAGATTTATCAATGGGTACTGAAGGCAGATCCGAATGCGAAAAAGCCGGATGGAACTGCATACACGCCGATGGATTTGCGTGAGATTCAGGACTGGATTGTGCGTCCTCAACTGCAACGTGTTAAGGGAGTTGCAGAGGTCAACAGTATTGGTGGTTTTGAAAAAACCTATGTGGTCTCTCCCGATTTAAACCGGATGCAGCAACTGAATATCTCATTAGAACAACTGCAACAGGCTTTAGCGCAAAATAATGAGAACCGAGGTGCAGGTTATATTGAAGACAATGGTCAGCAACTGACGGTACGTGTACCGGGTACATTCAATGGGCTTTCTGATATTGAGAACACCATGCTGGGTAGCCCAAATGGCAGCCCAATTCGGGTTGGTGATATTGCGCAAGTCTCTATTGGGCATGATTTAAGAACCGGTGGGGCAACCTATAACGGCAAAGAAACCGTTTTAGGGATTGCCATGATGGCGATGGGTGGAAATAGCCGGACTGTTTCTAAAGCTGTGGATGCCAAGCTTCAAGATATTCAGAATAGTTTGCCTAAAGGGGTAGTGATTGAACCGGTGTACGACCGTACTACCTTGGTTGAGAAGGCGATTAAAACCGTTCAGAAAAACTTGGTAGAGGGAGCAATCCTGGTCATCATCATTCTGTTCCTGTTTTTAGGGAATATCCGTGCTGCCTTGATTACTGCCTGTGTCATTCCACTCTCTATGCTGTTTACCTTAACCGGGATGGCACAGAAAAATATCAGTGCCAATCTGATGAGTTTAGGTGCACTCGATTTCGGCATCATTGTCGATGGTGCTGTGGTGATTGTCGAAAACTGTATCCGGCGTTTAGCCCATACACAGCAACTGTTAAAACGACCTCTCACACAAAGTGAACGCTTTAAGGAAGTTTTTCTGGCTGCCCGCCAAGCACGTCGTCCTCTTATTTTTGGTCAGCTTATTATTTTGGTGGTGTATTTGCCGATTTTTGCTTTAAGTGGTGTAGAAGCAAAACTATTTCATCCGATGGCTTTAACCGTTGTTCTCGCACTGGTGGCAGCTATTATTTTATCGATCACCTTTGTGCCCGCTGCAGTTGCTTTATGGGTTAAAGGGGAGATCAAAGAAACGGAAAGCCGTTGGATGATCTGGCTCAAAACCCGATATCAACAGATATTGGATGGAGCCTATCATTACAAAGCGGTGGTTTTAACTTTTGCCATTTGTCTCCTGGTCATTACGGGTCTGCTCAGCACGAAGATTGGCAGTGAGTTTGCACCCCAGCTGAGTGAAGGTGATTTTGCGGTACAGCAATTACGTTCTCCAAGCACAGGCTTGGAAGAGTCTTTACGTATTCAGGAAAATACCGAAAAGCTTTTACTGAAAAACTTTCCCGAAATTAAAGCTATATTTGCCCGTACCGGGACTGCTGAAGTGGCGACAGATGTGATGCCACCGAATATTTCCGATGGTTATATCATGCTGAAACCACGTGAGGAATGGCCAGATTCAAAAGAAAGCCTAGATGCACTTCGAACCCGAATGGAAGCTTATCTTGCGACAATTCCCGGCAATAACAGTGAGTTTTCTCAGCCTATTGAGCTACGTTTTAATGAACTGATTTCAGGTATACGCAGTGATGTGGGGGTGAAGGTTTTTGGTGATGACATGCAGGTTTTGAATACTGAGGCTGCAAAAATCGCGAAAATCATTCAGCAAGTCGCAGGTAGCAGTGCGGTGAAAGTTGAACAAACTTCGGGTCTGCCTTTACTCAATGTAGAGATTGATAAAGCTTTAGCTGCCCAGTATGGCTTGAGTGTGAAATCTATTCAGGATGTGGTGGCTGCAAGTATTGGTGGACAAAGCGTGGGAGAGATTTTAGAAGGCGATCGTCGTTTTGATTTTGTTATCCGTCTTGGAGAGCAAGACCGTAGTGTCGCATCTGTTTCCCAGTTACCTATTCAGCTTCCAAATGGTGGCAGTATTTTATTGTCGGATGTCGCGCAAGTCTCGACCATTGAAGGAATCAACCAAGTCAGTCGAGAAAATGGTAAACGCCGAGTTGTGGTTACAACGAATGTTGAAGGGCGTGATTTAGGGTCTTTTGTTTCTGATGTACAGACACAGCTCAAAGCATACACTTTGCCAAGTGGTTATTGGATAGAATATGGCGGTCAGTTTGAAAATTTGGCTTCAGCCAAAGCACGGATGCAAATCGTGATTCCACTGGCTTTAATCACTATCTTTATTTTACTGATGGCGGTCTTTCACAATGTCAAAGAAAGTCTATTGGTCTTTACCGGGGTACCCTTTGCCTTGACCGGTGGTGTGCTGTTCCTTTGGCTAAGGGATATTCCATTATCGATGTCAGCTGGAATTGGCTTTATTGCCTTATCTGGTGTTGCAGTCCTCAATGGACTGGTAATGCTGACCTTTATTAAGGAATTAAGGGACAAATATCCAGTGCATAAAGCCGTGTGGCAAGGGGCTATTTTGCGCTTAAGACCAGTGTTGATGACAGCTTGTGTGGCTTCACTGGGTTTTGTACCAATGGCGCTGGCAACCGGAACAGGGGCTGAGGTTCAACGGCCACTGGCAACCGTAGTGATTGGCGGGATTATCTCTTCAACATTACTAACTTTGGTGCTGTTACCCGTGCTTTATCGTTGGATAAATGAAAAGAAAGTTTCTTAATCCAATAGATTAGTCGATTTACAGCAGAGATATTGGCTGTTATCCAATATCTCTGCTCATCATAAATAGAATAAGGAAAATATTTTATGTCAGAACATCATGATCATAGCCATGCGGTTGTTACTGAAGAAAATAGTAAGAAGTTAATGGTTGCCTTAGGTTTAACGACCACTTTTTTAATAGTAGAAGTTGTCGCTGCTTTTATTACCCAAAGTTTGGCTTTGTTATCTGATGCAGCTCATATGTTTACTGATGTAGCCGCTTTAGCTATTGCTCTTGCCGCTATCAAAATTGGTAAAAAAGCCGCAGATGATAAAAGAACTTTTGGCTATCAGCGATTTGAAATTTTAGCGGCTCTGTTTAATGCGGTGATGCTTTTTGTGGTAGCAATATATATTGTATATGAAGCTTATCAACGTTTTACGAATCCTGCTGAAATTCAAAGTGTTGGAATGATGATTGTCGCGGTCATTGGTTTGGTCATAAATTTGATTTCAATGAAAATCCTTTCTGCTAGTGCTGAAGGAAGTCTAAATATAAAAGGTGCATATTTAGAAGTTCTTAGTGATGCTCTAGGATCGATAGGCGTGATTATCGGAGGAATAGTTATTTATTTTACCCAGTGGATGTGGGTTGATACCGTAATCGCTGTGTTAATTGGCTTCTGGGTCTTACCTCGAACTTGGATTTTATTAAAACAAAGTATTCATATTCTGCTTGAAGGAGTTCCTGATGAGATTGATATTGAGTCGTTAAGAAATGATTTATTGAAGCTAGAGGGCGTTGAAGGGATTCATCAGTTGAAAGTCTGGGCTATATCCTCAAGAAATATTCATTTAACTGCTCATTTGGTTGCTCCGAATAGCAATACAGATCAACTCTATCAAAAGGCCTTAGAAGTTCTAAAACATAATCATAATATTACTGAAATTACGTTACAAATAGAAAATACGAAATGTAATACATTGAACCAACATAAACACTAATTTGGACTTTAGTCTTCATATAGATGTTTTGTGTAACTTTAAAGTATGCTCTAAAGTTACACTAAAGTGTTGATCTAAGAAAAAGTATCAATTTTTATCTACCCTTTGTAAAATTTATATCACTTAAGCGCAATCCCAATAAAATAAGCATGTACAAAATAAAAGTAGCTGTCTTTAACTGCTATTTTTGATGGTTGTTCAAATCCATTTCTTCAAGGGAACATCATTGACTCAAATTTTTATTTGCAGAAGTGTCCTATATTTTCTTTCAAATTGCGGCTAGGGTGGATATAAAAGGACCTAGCTGCTATCATTGCCCCCGAAATCCTCCAAAATAGATATCTTTCTTAATATGACACTTACGCCACCATAAGTTTATTTACCTCTTAATTCAGTAAATAACTCATCACTGTCTAGTGATGTGGTGTAGTAGCTTGTGTGTCATATATCACATCACTAGCCTTTCCTAAAATTTAAAAAAATAGGCTATTTTCATGTTATCCACTATTCGAGAACAATGGTTCTCCAATATTCGCGGGGATGTTCTTGCGGGTATTGTTGTTGCTTTGGCTCTAATTCCTGAAGCAATTGCCTTCTCCATCATTGCAGGTGTCGATCCTAAAGTCGGGCTATATGCTTCATTCTGTATTGCAGTTGTGATTGCTTTCGTAGGTGGTCGCCCTGGTATGATTTCTGCTGCAACTGGTGCAATGGCTTTATTAATGGTCACACTGGTTAAAGACCATGGTCTGCAATACTTATTAGCAGCCACAATTTTGACAGGATTTATTCAAATCCTAGCAGGTTATCTAAAATTAGGTGCTCTGATGCGGTTTGTATCAAAGTCAGTCGTGATTGGCTTTGTGAATGCCTTAGCTATTCTAATTTTTATGGCTCAATTGCCTGAACTCACCAATGTGACATGGCATGTCTATGCGATGACAGTTGGAGGTTTAGCTATTATTTATCTATTCCCTTATATCCCAGTGATAGGGAAGCTTTTACCCTCTCCTCTCATTTGTATTGTCCTCCTTACGCTCTTTGCCTTGTTCATTGGTTTAGATGTAAGAACCGTAGGCGATATGGGGCAATTACCAGATACGCTACCAATTTTCTTACTTCCTGATATTCCTTTAAATCTTGAAACTTTAGCTATTATTTTGCCTTATTCACTGGGATTAGCAGCCGTCGGTTTGCTTGAATCTATGATGACCGCAACAATTGTGGATGATTTAACCGATACCAATAGTGATAAAAACCGTGAGTGTAAAGGACAAGGTGTTGCCAATGTCGCATCTGGCTTTTTAGGCGGAATGGCAGGCTGTGCCATGATTGGTCAATCCATTATTAATGTGAAATCTGGTGGACGTACCCGTTTATCATCATTTAGTGCTGGGGTCTTCCTGTTAATTATGGTGGTGTTTATCAGTGACTGGCTCAAAGTCATTCCAATGGCTGCACTGGTTGCGGTCATGATCATGGTAGCAATCGGAACATTTAACTGGGATTCATTACGAAATATTCGCCAATATCCAGTTTCTAGCAATATCGTGATGATCGTTACAGTCGTCGTGGTCGTTGCAACACATAACTTGGCTTATGGCGTATTAGTCGGTGTACTTCTTTCTGCATTATTTTTTGCCAATAAAATTGAACGCTACATGGCAATTCAGTCCGAATTTAATGAACCTGAAAATACCCGTATTTATACGGTAACAGGTCAAGTGTTCTTCAGCTCAGCAGATAAATTTACTTCTGCATTTGATTTCAAAGAAGCACTTTCAAAAGTTGTGATTGATGTTAGCCAGGCTCACTTCTGGGATGTGTCTGCGGTCGCTGCCGTAGATAAAGTGGTCATTAAGTTTAGACGTGAAGGAACAGAAGTCGAACTTATTGGAATGAATGAAGCCAGCAAAACCTTAGTCGATAAGTTTGGTATCCATGATAAGCCAGATGCTTTAGATCGCTTAAATAGCCACTAAGAGGGATGAATTATGTCAAAAATTATTGCATGTATTGATGGATCATTAGCAACAAATACCGTTTGTGATTATGCAGCTTGGTTTAGCGATAAACTTAGTTCACCGCTTAAGTTATTACATGTTATTGATAAGCCAAAAGCGAAAGCACCACAAGATTTAAGCGGTGCAATCGGCTTGGGAAGTCGAGAAACATTGCTAAATGAGTTGGTTGAACTTGAAGAGCGTAAGGGGAAGATTGAGCTAGAGCATGGCCAAATTCTTCTTCGGGAAGCAAAGAATTATCTATTGGAGAAGTTCTCTATTGATGCTCAAAGTTTTCAACGTCACGGCAGTCTTTTAGAAACAATTATGGGAATGGAAGAAGACATTCGAGTTCTTATTATGGGGAAGCATGGAACTGAAACCGAGCATGATTCCAGTAAAGTTGGAACCCATATTGAAAATGTTGTTCGTGCCCTTCATAAACCCGTATTAATAACATCTGCACCCTTTAGTCCACCTAAGTCTTTTTTAATTGCTTTTGATGGAAGTCCTACTGCACGTATTTGTGTAGACAAAATTGCAAATAGTCCTTTATTAAAAACCCTGACAGCTCATGTGGTATATGTTGGTAAGCCAAATAGTGATATGACATCTCAAGTTACTTGGGCAAAAGAGCTGCTTGCAAATAATGGTTTTAATGTAATTGATATCGTACTTGAAGGTGATGTCGATAAATCAATATTAGATTACCAAGAGAAAAACGCTATTGATATGATGGTGGTTGGTGCATATGGTCACTCAAAGATACGCCAGTTTTTTATTGGGAGTACGACGACCAAATTGTTGTCAAGCTCAATAAAACCTGTACTTTTATTGAGATGACACTAAAGCCTTGAATAGATTTTTTATCTATTCAAGGCTTGGTATTTATAATTAGGTAGGGCGACTAAAATTATGAAAATGGAATTACTTTAACTCACCTGATATAGCTGAAGCATGAAAGTAAAAGAATTGGCTTTAAAATCATCTAAGGGAGTAGATAGCTTATTTTTCTAAAGAATTTTTAGTATCAACTTCGTGTAGATAAGCAACGATTTCATCCACTGTGGCTCTCGCTGCCCTTGAAACACCCACCAGTGTCGCTGAACCAGGTCCGGTCCATTCACCATATCCTACTAACCATAGGTTAGATTGTTTGACTGATCTGCTTCCTTCAACCAGTATCGTATTATTTTCCTCTACTATTCCAAGTGGCTTTAAATGGTCTAAAGTCGCTTTAAATCCAGTACACCAAATCACTGCATCAACCTGTTGAAAAGATCCATCTTCCCAAATCACGCCATTTTCCGTAAAAACCGAAAATGGGCGCTCACTATGTAAAACGCCTCGTGCACGTGCATCTTTGACTGAATCAATCATGACAATATCACCCAGACCGCCAACAGGCTGATCTATTGTACGGCCTTCTAATTGTGCCTTTAAACGCTCTGTCGCACGTAAAAACAGTACACGGCCATCAACATCATCTGCTAAAAATTGAGGAGGTGTTGGCGTGATCCAAAGAGTGTCTGCCACTTGGGAAACTTCAGCCAAAATTTGTGCTCCAGAATTTCCACCACCGACTATCATGACGTGCTTATCTTTAAAAAGTTCTGCATTTTGATAATGGGCGGAGTGTAATTGCAGACCTTTGAAATTTTCTTGGCCAGGGTAAGATGGGATATAAGGATGACTCCAGGTGCCCGTTGCACTGATTACAGCCTTGGCTCTCCATGTCTGTTCACCTGCATGCACACTCAATACTTCTCCTTCGCTTTTGACGTGATCAACATATACAGGACGAATAATCGGAAAGTGGTAACGCTGCTCATATTGCTGCAAGTATTCAATAACTTCTTTCTTGGTCGGATACGTTTGTTCTGTATTCGGCATAACCCAACCTGGTAAGGAACTCCAGCTATTCGGTGAAAACAGACGCAAAGAATTCCAAGCATGTAACCAGGCTCCACCTGCTTGATTTTGATCATCTAAAATAATAAATGGTATTTTTTTTCGCTTTAAAAAATAAGCTGTAGATAAAGCTGCCTGTCCACCACCGATAATGATGACATCAGTTTCCGTCTGTTTCTGATTCAAAGCCTTGTCCCCTTTTATTTTTTCTTTAATATAAAAACCCAATCCTGAAGACTGGGCTTTTACAATATTCACTATATTTTTATGACAACATCAAAATCAACTTAAACTATCAAGATATTTTTCAGCATCTAATGCAGCCATACAACCGGAGCCTGCTGAAGTAATCGCTTGGCGATAAACTGAATCAGCCACATCACCGGCAGCGAATACACCTGGCACTGAAGTAGCAGTGGCATTCCCCGCTGTTCCGCTTTGGATCTGAATATAGCCATCACGTAACTCAAGTTGCGCTGAAAACATCTCAGTATTTGGTTTGTGACCAATTGCCACGAATAAACCCTGTACCTCAATATCTTGCTTTGATCCATCTACAGTGGATTTTAAACGCACTCCAGTTACTCCGGTGTTATCGCCTAACACTTCATCCACTTGATTGTTCCAAAGAATGCTAATTTTGCCTTCTTTCTGTTTTGCAAAAAGATGGTCTTGTAGAATTTTTTCAGAACGCAATGAATCTCGGCGATGTACTAAAGTCACGTGAGCTGCAATATTAGACAGGTAAAGCGCCTCTTCAACCGCAGTGTTACCACCGCCTACAACCATCACCTTCTGGTTCTTATAGAAGAAACCGTCACAAGTTGCACAGGCACTTACACCTTGCCCCATGAATTTGGCTTCAGACTCAAGACCTAAGTATTGTGCCGTTGCACCTGTGGCAATAATCAGGGCATCACAGGTGAGTTCTTCCATATCGCCTTTCAGCACGAATGGACGAACGCTTAAATCCACTTTACTGATATGGTCATAGACGATTTCGGTGCCAAAACGTTCCGCATGCGCTTGCATACGTTCCATGAGTGCGGGGCCTGTTAAACCTTCTGGATCACCCGGCCAGTTATCGACTTCAGTGGTCGTGGTTAATTGACCACCGAGTTGTAAGCCTGCAACTAAAGTGGGTTTAAGATTAGCCCGTGCTGCATATACCGCAGCGCTGTAACCCGCAGGACCTGAGCCAAGAATGATTAATTTAGAATGTCTCTTTTGCATTTAAGATCACCTGGCAGCTTACAAACTGCGCTGATTGACACGTTTAGATAATTCTTCAGCTGATTCCTTACGTTCTGAATAACGATCTGTCAGGTATTTGCTTTGTCCACGAGTCAGTAGGGTGAACTTAAATAACTCTTCCATCACATCCACAATCCGGTCATAGAAAGCCGAAGGTTTCATTCGTCCATCTTCTTCAAACTCCAAAAAAGCTTTTGGAACTGAAGACTGATTTGGAATGGTGATCATCCGCATCCACCGCCCCAAAATACGCATCTGGTTCAGGCTGTTAAAGGACTGTGATCCGCCACTGACTTGCATCAAGGCAAGAGTTTTACCTTGGGTTGCACGGATTGCCCCTCCTGCCAGTGGAATCCAGTCGATTTGAGATTTAAAGATGGAACTCATAGAACCATGGCGTTCAGGTGAACACCAGACCATGCCTTCTGACCATGCTAAAAGCTCATGCAACTCTTTTACTTTTGGATGCTCAGTATCCGCATCTTCTGGTAAAGGAAGCCCTTTAGGATGAAAGATTTTTATTTCCGCCCCAAAATGCTCAAGGATTCGACCGGCTTCAAGAACTGCAAGGCGACTGTAAGAACGTTCTCGATTAGAGCCATACAGCAGCAAAATTCGCGGAGGATGAGCAAGTTCTTTGGCTTGAACTTTTTCAAAGGTGGGTTGCTCAAGAAGATTTAGATCTACATTTGGGAGATTCATAGAGTTAGGCCTCTTTAAAAACTTTCTTTCTCAGCCAGAGTGAAACACTCACCAAGGCAATCAACACAGGAACTTCGACCAGTGGGCCAATAATCGTGGTAAAAGCAACAGGCGAAGCGATACCAAAAGTTGCAATCGCTACTGCAAGTGATAATTCAAAATTATTCCCCGCTGCGGTAAATGCAATTGCTGTGGTCTTAGGATAGTCATTGCCCATCCATTTACTCATAAAGAAGCTGATGAAGAACATTAAAACGAAGTAAATGGTTAAAGGAATCGCGATGCGTAAAACTTCAAGCGGAAGACTCACGACATCACCGCCTTTTAGGCTAAACATGGCCAGAATGGTGAACAGCAAAGCCATTAAACTCAGCGGACTGATTTTCGGAATGAACTTGGTTTCATACCATTCCACGCCTTTCTGTTTCACCAAAATCCATCGCGTTAAGAAACCTAATAAGAACGGAATACCAAGATAAACCAGAACAGCATGGGTGATGGTCCAGAAATCGACATTAATGACCTGCGAAGCGACACCAAAATAGGGTGGAAGGAAGGTCAGGAATAACCAGGCATAGGTACTGAAAAATAGAATCTGGAAGATGCTGTTAAAGGCAACTAATGCTGCAACATATTGATTATCACCACAGGCCAAGCCATTCCACACCAGAACCATGGCAATACATCGAGCAAGACCAATCAGGATGACACCGGTCATATATTCTGGATAACTATGTAAAAATATGATTGCCAGGGCAAACATGAGTACTGGCGCGATCAGCCAGTTTTGTACTAAGGATAAAGTAAGGGTTTTCTTATCCTTAAACACTTGTGGCAAAGTCGCATAGTTCACTTTTGCCAGTGGTGGATACATCATTAGAATAAGACCAATCGCGATTGGAATATTCACTGAATCAATGCTTAATTTATCGAGTGCGACAGAAGCCTGAGGAAAGAAGTTTCCGATGGCAATGCCTAAGGCCATGGCAATAAAAATCCATAGCGTCAGGTTGCGATCTAAAAAAGATAAGCGTTTTTCAGACATTTCACTTACTCAACGTTCGAAATTTGATTAATTGCTGCAATCAATTCTGAGCGAGATAGTTTATCTACATTAAGTTTAAATAAAGCATCTAAGCGACGATTGATATGTTCAACAGTGCTCATAAAGGCTTTCATTTTTTCTTCTTTATTCACGTCTAAGTGTGAAGGATCAGCCAAGCCCCAATGTGCCTTGATTGCTCCACCCAAATAAAGTGGACATGCTTCTTGAGCAGCAGAATCACATACTGTGATCACAACATCAGGTTGATATTGTTCACAATCATTAATCGTTTTACTCCATAAACCTTCGGTAGATAATCCTAAGTTTTCAAGGGTTTCTAAAGTTAGCGGGTGAACTTGACCTGAAGGCTTACTCCCAGCGCTATAGGCTTTCCAACCTTCTGGTGCTCGGCTATTAAACAAAACTTCAGACAAAATGCTACGGCAGCTATTTCCAGTACATAAAAATAAAAATTTCATTGAATTACTCACAATAACTATTTACAGAAAGGGGGTGTTGATCATCCAGCTTTGATTGAGATTGAACCGTCTTCAAAATATCTAAAATTTCATAACACCAGTTGGCCAATTTTGGATTGATACTGTAGTAAACCCATTGGCCTTGTCTGCGATCTTGAAGTAGCCCTGAAGCACGTAAAAGGGCTAAATGTCTTGAAATTTTCGGTTGACTGAGTTGTAGTTTTTCAGTCAAATCACATACACATAGTTCTTTATTTTCAACAATTAATGTCACTATATTGAGACGTGTTTCATCTGATAAGCATTTAAAAAAATTAACTTGATCCATATAAATCTCCTTCACATTCTTTCCATTCAAGAGATGAGAAAGTGCTATTTAATTCTTTGGCCATTTTCATCAATAATTTTTTCACCATCTTCTTTGCTAAATGCGCCTTTCTGAGGAAACGGGAGAATATCCAAAACAACTTCAGAAGGACGACACAAACGTGTACCTAAATCCGTAACAACGAATGGGCGGTTAATCAAAATAGGATGTTGAAGCATAAAATTTAAAAGCTGTTCATCAGACCAATCTTCCCGAACAATTTCTAAATCAGAATATGGAGGTACATTTTTACGAATTGCTTCTCTAACACTTAAACCAGCACTACGAATAAGTTCAATTAATTCTGCTTTCGAAGGTGGGGTAATTAGATATTCAATAACGATTGGTTCAATTCCTGCATTTTGAATTAAAGCTAAGGTATTCCTTGATGTACCACACTCAGGATTGTGATAAATCTTTATGGTAGAGAACATTTTGACTGACTCTGCTATTAGAAACTCAGATATACTTATATACGTATTTCCACATATATGCAAATACGTATATTGATTTTATTTAAATTACTTAATGTCAATAAATGTATATATATTCTTGCAAATTCTTATGAGTGAGAAAAAACTCGTTATTTAAATATGTAAATTTAGAGTAAACCCTAAAGTTACAATATAAAAGTTTTTAAAACTATGTAACATTTAAATGATTTTTAACCATATATAACATGTAACTTTGATATTTATGATTTATAATTTACGAAATTGTTCATTTTTATCTAATTGGGGCGTGAAAGAGTGAAAGGCCAAAAAGTAGGGTATGTGCGAGTGAGTTCGGTCGAGCAAAATACAGGGCGTCAACTTGAGGGAATTGAAGTCGACCGGATTTTTGTTGACCGTGCTTCGGGTAAAAATACCGACCGACCGAAATTTCAAGAAATGTTGAACTATGTCCGGGAAGGGGATAGGGTGATTGTACATTCCATGGATCGTTTTGCACGAAGTCTAAAAGATTTGGTCACTGAAGTAGATAAACTGGTCAAAAGAGGGATCGCCATCCAGTTTGTAAAAGAGAATATTACTTTTACTGCCCAATCCACGCCGATGGATAATTTGATGCTGCAACTGATGGGTGCTTTTGCTCAATTCGAGCGGGAAATTATCTTAGAACGTCAGAAAGAAGGGATTAAGATCGCAGCAGCTCAGGGCAAATATAAAGGTCGTGTCCATAAATTGAATCCAGATCAAGCTAAAGCATTACTGCAAGCCTGGAAAGAAGGGAAGTATTCATCAAAAGTTGATCTGGCAAAAGCGTTTGGTATCAGTAGACAGGCTGTCTATCGGTATTTAAAACAAATTAATTAGTCACTAGATGGACTGAAAGGTGCCTACAAAATCAGTGGCTATTCAGATATTACAATTAGCTACCAAAAAAGTAGAGATGGTCTGCATCTACTCGTGGACTCTACTGGCTTGAAGTTTCTAGGTGAAGGTGAATGGAAATGCAAGAAACATGGATCTGAATATCGTCGCCAATGGCGTAAGCTCCATATTGCTATAGAAGCTGAAACCCTTCAAATACGTGCAGTACAACTCACGACAAATAATGTCAGCGATTCACAAGTGCTCGAAGATTTACTTTCTCAAGTTCCCTTGGATGAACGAATTGATTCAGTCTATACAGATGGTGCTTATGACACAAAGCACTGCCGACAAGTCATTTTAAATCGTGATGCACATGCGGTCATTCCACCCAGGAAGAATGCAAAGCCTTGGAAAGATCAGCAAGTCAGGTCTATAGAACGAAATGAGTTATTGAAAACAGTCAAACTGCTAGGAAGGTCACTTTGGAAAAAGTGGTCTGGTTATCATCGTCGAAGTTTGGTGGAAACCAAGATGCATTGCATCAAATTATTAGGCGATAAATTAACAGCAAGGAGTTTTCCTAGTCAGGTGAATGAGATTCATGCACGCGTAGCCGTCTTGAACAAATTCACAGAATTGGGGCGCCCTCACACCCAAGTTGTCACTTGAATTTGGCTCAATTAGGATCGCTCTATCTTTCAAACCTTTATGCAACAAAGCCAGTCCCTATGTTAATTTGAAGAATGCTTCAATCTGACGGCTGCGAACCGCCAGGGACAGGCGCAATGTCAGATTCTGTCGCGGCCTTGGCGCGTGCCTGGAAGCGTTCATAGCAATCCAGCCCGCAGAAATGTTCGACGTATTCCGCGCCTTCCGGGGTGAAGGCGGCATCGAGCGGAATTTCTTTGCAGCATACGCAGCAGGTGGTGCAACTGGCAGTGTTCGGGGCGTTTGCGTTCATGGTGGTACTCCTCCAGATTGGTAGCGAAGCTCAAAGCTGCCCACTCTCGGCTGGCTGGGAAGCGGTCATGATCTTCCCTTGAAGGCCCGCAGCAGCCGCGTCACAGACAGGACAAACAAGCCGGTCAGCGTGAGGGCTGCAATACCCCAGTGCTCCCCGATGAACGCGCCGGCCGTCGTGCCGGCTAGCACAATGGCGAGAATCGGCAAATGGCAGGGACAGGTGAGCACGGCCAGCGCGCCCCACAAGTAGCCGGTGATCGGTTTGTGCGTCTCAGACGGCAAGTGCTCTGGGCTGTTCATGGCAGACTCTCCGCGTGCTGTGCCGGTTCGGTTGGCATGGCGGCCAGTTGCATTTCGAGGCTGGCCAGGGCCTCGCGCCGACGCTCGACGAGTTGCCGCAACACGGCAAGCTGCGCAGACGCACCGTCACCGTCCGCAGCATCCAGCGCCCGGCACAGCCGCGCCAGTGCGTCCAGGCCGATACCCGCTTCGAAGGCAGCCCATACAAAGCGCAGCCGTTGCAACGCGGTGTCATCGAACAAGCCGTAGCCGCCCGTGGTGCACGCGACCGGCCGTAGCAATCCGCGCAGCAGGTAGTCGCGCACGATATGCACGCTCACCCCGGCATCAAGGGCCAGCCGGGACACTGTGTAGGCGCTCATTGAACACCTCCTTTTCCTCATCCGGCGCAGCACGAAAGCTGCTTCACGTCCTTGCTGAAGGTCTGCGCCGCGAGCTTCAGCCCTTCGACCATGGTCAGGTAGGGGAACAATTGGTCGGCCAGTTCCTGCACGGTCATACGGTTGCGAATGGCGAGCACCGCCGTCTGGATCAGTTCACCCGCTTCCGGGGCCACCGCTTGCACGCCGATGAGCCGTCCGCTACCTTCCTCGATGACCAGCTTGATGAAGCCGCGTGTGTCGAAGTTGGCAAGCGCACGCGGCACGTTGTCCAAGGTCAAGGTGCGACTGTCGGTCTCGATCCCGTCGTGATGTGCTTCCGCCTCGCTGTAGCCCACGGTGGCGACCTGCGGGTCGGTGAACACCACGGCCGGCATTGCGGTCAGGTCCAGGGCCGCATCGCCGCCAGTCATGTTGATCGCAGCACGGGTGCCGGCCGCTGCCGCCACATAGACGAACTGAGGCTGGTCGGTGCAGTCGCCAGCCGCATAAATGTGTGGCGTACTGGTGCGCATGCCCTTGTCGATGACGATGGCCCCCTGCGCATTGGCAGCGACTCCCGCCGCTTCCAATGCCAGGCTGCGCGTGTTCGGTGCCCTGCCAGTGGCGACCAGCAGCTGGTCGGCGCGTATTTCACCGTACCCGGTGGTCAGCACGAATTCGCCGTCCACATGCGCGACCTGGCTGGCTTGCGTGTGTTCCAATACCTTGATCCCTTCGGCACGGAACGCGGCTGTAACGGCCTCGCCGATGGCCGGGTCGTCGCGGAAGAACAGCGTGTTGCGAGCTAGGATCGTGACCTGGCTGCCCAGCCGGGCGAAGGCTTGCGCCAGTTCCAGCGCGACCACCGACGAGCCGATCACGGCTAGGCGTTCGGGAAGGGTGTCGCTGACCAGGGCCTCGGTCGAAGTCCAGTAGGGTGACTCTTTCAGGCCCGGAATCGGCGGCACGGCCGGGCTGGCACCCGTGGCGACTAAGCAGCGGTCGAAAGCTACCACGCGCTCGCCACCATCGTTTAAACGGACGACCAGGCTCTGCTCATCCTTGAAACGCGCCTCACCATGTACAACGGTGATGGCCGGGTTGCCGTCCAGAATGCCTTCGTACTTGGCATGGCGCAGTTCTTCGACGCGCGCCTGCTGCTGGGCCAGTAGTTTGCTGCGGTCAATCGCAGGCACAGTCGCCGCGATACCGCCGTCGAACGGACTTTCCCGACGTAAATGGGCGATGTGGGCGGCGCGAATCATGATCTTGGACGGCACGCAGCCGACGTTGACGCAGGTGCCGCCGATGGTGCCGCGCTCGATCAGCGAGACGTGCGCGCCTTGCTCGACGGCCTTCAGTGCTGCCGCCATTGCCGCGCCACCGCTACCAATGACGACGACCTGCAACGGGCGTTCGTTGCCACTGGGCTTATCAGCGGCCCCTATCCAGCCGCGCATCTTGTCGAGCAGGCCGGCGCGGTTGTCCGTCGGTGGCGCATCGGCAAGCGTTGCCTCGTAGCCCAGTCCGGCCACGGCGGTAGTCAGCGCATCCGATGACGTGCCCGCCTCAATGGCGAGTTGCGCTGTGCCCTTCGGATAGGACACCAGCGCCGATTGCACGCCGGGCACTTTCTCCAAGGCTTCCTTGACGTGAGCCGCGCACGAGTCGCAGGTCATCCCGGTGATTTTCAGGGTGGTCATGTATTTTTCCTTTTCTGTGGTGGCTACGGCTGTTGCCGTCAGCCACGTTGTTCTGGCAATTCACAGCTGTCCGGCCCGCAGCGGCGATGTGCTGGCGAGATGAAATCCCAGACCGACACCCCAACCATCAAGGCCAGGCCGACATAGAGCAGTCCACCGCTCTGCCAGCCGTAAGCCCGCATTAAAAACACCGCTGCCAGCACCAAGATCGGGCCTATCGTGCCGAGCGCCGTGCGTCGCCACTGTCGATGATTGAGCCAAGCGATAGCATTGGCGAGTAACGCGATGCCGGCGAACATCGGCAGCAGGATGCCAATGAATAGCCCCTCGTACTGGCTCAAGAAGCCCAGTCCGATGGCCGCGCCAAAGCTGGCGATGGCAGGAAAACAGGCGGCGCAGCCCATCGCGGAAACGACGCTGCCGAGCGCGCCGGTTTTGCCAGCGATGCGCGTGATGAGTCCCATGTGTCGCTCCCGAGTTCGGTTAACGGATCAGCGTTTGAGGCTGGACGGATAGCCCGCGTCCTCGGTCGCCTTGGTCAACTTCTGGACGTTGGTCTTGGCATCGTCGAAGGTGACGGCGGCCTGGCGCTTGTCGAAACTTACGTCGGTCTTGCTCACGCCCTCAACCTTGGAAAGCGCGTGCTTGACAGTGATCGGGCAAGAGGCGCAGGTCATGCCAGGCACGGACAGCGTTACGGTCTGAGTGGCGGCGAACACGGGGGCAACGAAAGCGGCGAGAGCGAGGGAGGCAAACAGCTTTTTCATGATGAACTCCTGATTAGTAGAAAAATGGCATGACGTAGGGAAAACCAAGCGCGACCAAGACCAACACGGCGACGAACCAGAAAATGAGCTTGTAGGTGGTGCGCACTTGCGGAATCGCGCACACCTCGCCCGGCTTGCAGGCTGCGGTCGGTCGGACGATGCGCCGCCAGGCAAAGAACAGTGCAACCAGCGCCGCGCCGATGAAGATCGGCCGATACGGCTCCAATACCGTCAGGTTGCCGATCCATGCCCCGCTGAACCCCAAGGCGATCAAAACCAGCGGCCCCAGGCAGCAGGCCGACGCAAGAATGGCGGCCAGCCCACCGGCGAAGAGCGCGCCGCGCCCGTTTTGTGGTTCAGACATACGCTTGTCCTTTCAAATTTGGTTTGGATAGCTTAAGCTTACTTCCGTAGTTATGTACGGAGTCAAGCGATATGCAAATTAATTTTGAGAATCTGACCATTGGCGTTTTTGCCAAGGCGGCCGGGGTCAATGTGGAGACCATCCGGTTCTACCAGCGCAAGGGCCTGCTGCCGGAGCCAGACAAGCCCTATGGCAGCATTCGCCGCTATGGCGAGGCGGATGTAACACGAGTGCGGTTCGTGAAATCGGCCCAGCGGCTGGGCTTTAGCCTGGACGAAATCGCCGAGCTACTGCGGCTGGAGGATGGCACCCATTGCGAGGAAGCCAGCGGCCTGGCCGAGCACAAGCTCAAGGATGTGCGCGAGAAGATGGCCGACTTGGCACGCATGGAGGCCGTGCTGTCTGAACTGATGTGCGCCTGCCATGCGCGGAAAGGGAACGTTTCCTGCCCGCTGATTGCGTCACTGCAAGACGGAACGAAGCTCGCTGCATCGGCGCGGGGGAGTCACGGGGTGACTACGCCTTAGCGTGCTTTATTTTCCGAATTCTGAGACGACCCCTAGATGCCTGGTCAAGACTGCATACTTGCAGTTTTGACCAAGCATCGGAATATAATTTTAAGCAATAAAAAAGCCAGTATAGAGCTGGCTTTTTTATTCAATGATCTTAAAAACAATATTATGTAGCAACTTCACAAAAAGATAATAATCAGCAGGTTACAGTGAGAAACCTAGATTAACTCGGCATCCTATTGTGAAAATCAATAGCAAAATCTGATTCAGATCGTGGTTCGGTATTGTAGAATTTGAAGCCTAAACATTTAACTTCCTTATAACCATGCTCTTTAACTTCATTTAAGAACTCAACATAGTTTTGTGAATCATCTTGATCTGCATCAAAAACAATTTGGCTTTCATCATCCAAACTAATCAATACTTCCTCTTTCCAAGTATCCTTTTCAAGCAAATGACCACCTTTAGGCTCAATTAAGCATTGATAGTACATTTCACTATTTTCAGCATCATTAATGATCAGCATGTAGTCAGGGCTGAATCTACGACCATCTTTAGGGCTAAACAACCAATAATCGAGTTCATTCCGTATCAGGTAAATCTCTGCACCCTTGTAGCGTGATTTAAGCTCGTCAATTTGAGTTGCAACAAACTTAACAAAGCGTTTTTCTTCACTTGTGCCATAGTTTTCACTGTAGGCGTACCAATCGGCAGTTTCAACATCAAACTGTAGATCGGGGTTGTCATGGCTTGACTGTGGTTTTGCACGTTCATCAGGTGCATGATCACTCGTTTCACCATCTGAATCTTGGATAGGGAACGAAACCAAGTAGATGTTCTTTTCTTGCTGAAAGATAGAGGATAGTGATTTAGGTCTAAAAATATGACTTCCTGTAATCTGTGGCATGTGCCGATCTATGGCTTTACGCACTTCGGGTAAAATCACACCGACCAATAATTGCAGTTTTTCATGCGCTTCAAGTTGGTTAATGTCCTTACCTTCTGAATACGAATATTTAATTTCATATAAAGGTAGATACTTTTCGATCAATTCATCAATACTTTTTATCCCAACAATGTGATTTTTCAGATGATTAAATCGAAAGAAATTGTTTTCTGCTGACATTAATGCCTTGCGGATAATTAACGGGGAAAAGTATTCATCGGTTAAATGAATGGTTTTATACTGAATCCCTGCCTGAATATTATTTTGCTCTTTATCCGTTAAACTTCTTGTATAAAGTCGGTAGGTACTGGCTTTGATTGGCACTGTTGCAAATAACCACGAATGGTAAGCTGAAGACTGTTTTAGCTAAAGGTGCAGCATATGAATCCTTTCCATGGTCGGCATTTTCAGGGCGAAATCATTCTTTGGGCTGTGCGCTGGTATTGTAAATATGGCATTAGCTATCGTGAACTGCAGGAAATGCTGGCCGAACGGGGTGTGAATGTTGATCACACGACTATTTACCGTTGGGTTCAACGTTATGCTCCTGAAATAGAAAAACGTTTACGCTGGTATTGGCGTAATCCTACAGATCTGAGCTCGTGGCATATTGATGAAACCTATGTAAAAGTGAATGGACGATGGTCTTATCTGTATCGTGCAGTCGATCAACGTGGCGATACCATTGATTTTTATCTTTCTTCTAGACGTAATACCAAATCAGCATATTGTTTTCTTGGAAAAATTTTAAATAATGTGAAGAAGTGGCAAATTCCACAAGTGATCAACACGGATAAAGCACCCACATATGGACGTGCTTTATCACGGTTAAAACGGGAAGGTAAATGTCCACCAGACCTTGAGCACAGGCAGATTAAGTATAAAAATAACGTGATTGAATGTGATCATGGCAAGCTAAAGCGGATCATCAGGGCCACATTAGGATTCAAATCTATGAAGACGGCTTATGCCACAATTAAAGGTATTGAAGTCATGCGTGCACTACGTAAAGGACAAGCATCGTCATTTTATTATGGTCAGCCTCAGGGTGAAGTGTGTCTAATCAACAGGGTTTTCGGTCTCTAAGTACTTTTTAAAGGGAACATCATCGACTCAAATCTCTATTTGCAACAGTGCCTAATTAAATCCCTTACAATTCAAATTTTTCAGCAACGACTTATCTTTGTTAAAATAGTATTAATTTATTTTTTTTAGGACAAACCTTAACAAAATTACAAATTTGTAATTTGGTTGTCATTTAGGTGTATATATCTAGGAATTAGTATATGAAGAAATTATTTTTTGGTCCAAGATATGATTAGATTCAATAATATATATATGAAGATTGTTTTAGTTATTTTTACTATAGTTTTTTCAACCAGTAGTTTTGCTGATGGGGGACTTCGTTTCTTAGAGAAAAATTTAGAAATAATTAACAATGAAAAAAGCAAAGGGTGTGAAGAGAATTAATTCAAAATTATAATGAAGCACATATAACTAGGAAAACTAAAAATTAGTTATTTTTAGTATGGTGTAACTAAGATTAATTAATTTTTTTAAATCGAATGATAAATATATTTATTGTTTTTAATTTATTCTTTACCATTTTCAAATTTTTAAATAGTCCGAAAAGACTATTTTAAACTTTAGGGTTACATATGCTCCTATACATAGGCAGGAATAAATATGCAACTTAGTATATTTGCAACAATAGTACTGGAAAGATTCATGTAATAATGCTTAAAATAACACTAAATATAAAAAAAATGGAAGAATAATTTACTAAGTTATTGTTTTTAATTTGATCCTTGTTTTATATGGGGGTGATAATAACTTCTGATTACTAGTTTTTACCTTAAATATACCGATTGAAAGATTCATTTAAAGGCTATGAATACATGAGTTTTACAGTTTGGCTAGGTCAGCATGAGTACTTTTCACAAGATTTAAGATCGACCATGAACGTGATTAAGTTATAGGGGATTGATGAAATAGTTTTTATGAATTTCTGGCTTTCTGGGCTGATTTTATCAAATTCATGTCTATGCAAAATTGCGACATATTTCTCGTGCTGGTAGTTATCCAGAGTTTGGTCTGCATCTATCCATAGTGCAGACCTTTTTTTGGTGACAGTTTTTTCTTAGTGATTTTCGATCTGGATGTAGTGATTTCACGTTTGCAGAATATATCTTAGCGGTGATCCATCTAATATTCGTGATTATAAAGAGAGCTAATTCACAGGTTCTACAGATTATGTAGCGACTAACTATATCAAAGTCTATTTGCAGTTGATGGTTGGCGCTTAGTTTATATTTACGCTTAGGTTTCAGTTAAAAAATCAATATTCTGTTGAATCCGTGATTGAATCATCTGTAGGGTAGATTCTCGAATTTGATGGGGATACAGGCGCTGCGCAATTTGACTAAATTGAAGTGCAATTTCACGCATGGTCAAGATGATCTCATCGACTTCTAGAGTAGTCAGATTAGCTTCTGAAGTACCGAGTTTATGTATGTCATTTCGGGAAATATTGAGCGCTTCTCCCATAATGTCCATTTGATGATAACCACCTGGACCCTCGCAGAAGGTCACATCATAGGCTGGAGCCAATTTCCATTGACCATTTTTCTCCATGAGAAATGAAAAGTTCTTAGTATGGTCATCCCGATTATTGAAAAGCACATTAAACACAGCACGTTTAAAAGCATGCAATCTTTCTCGTACATCTTGCGTACACATCAAGGTTGCCCGGAGAAAATTGCGATAGTCTAGGCTACCTGGAACTTTATAGTCTGCTCCTGTATATGCAGCCAAACTCTGCATTGGAATCCGCATACCATTTTGACGATCGAATCGTTTAGAAGCAAAAGCCGTTAAACCATTGGGCAAATTAAAGAAATGGGTATCTGGAGTCTCAATTGCACAAAGTCGCAAACATTCTGCATAGACGGCTTCAATGGCGCAGACTTCAGGATGCTCTTGCTGAGCAGGAAACTTAATCAGCCAGGCTTCATGTTGATCAGAATCTTGAGTCGAAAACTCTAAATTGACAGGATCTCGGTAAACCAACGCTTTTGGTCTGGCACCTTGAGGGGAGCCACCCATGACCAATAAATGCTGTAGAAATTCACCACCTTCACCTTTGAGTACTTCTTGAACTTCCTGGGCCAGTTGTTGTAAAGGGATATTTTCTGAGGTTTGCATGTCAGCAACACAAGGTTCAAAGGAGAGGGCACCCATTGCGTGACTACTAATATAGGTCAGACGCTCCAAAGGTCCAATTCGTGCTGAATTTAAGCCAATTTTTTTGAAATATCGATCCATCAACATCATGCCCCAACCATCTGGTAAAGCGTCATAGACTGGACCTGGGAGTCCCATTTGATGAGTAGGAAAACCTTGTCTGAATGGTAGACCTTTTAAAGGCAGCAAGTAAGAAGAGAGCTCAACACCTTGCTGTATTGCTTCTGGACTATATTCAAAAGCAATGGTGGGTCTACCTGTCGTGGCTGTTGAACTAATCAGCGTTCCCCATAACCATGATTCGCCCCAACCGTTGTAATAAACATTAAGTCTATTGAGCATTATCCCTTCCTCTTAATACGGTGGCGCTTACTTTGACTCTCATAGCGAAGAATGTCATTCACACTGTTAAGCTGAGGTTTAAATAGTTCCTGAAGTTCGTTTAATCGACCCAAGACCATTGCAATACGGACTAAATTTTCAACAGATACATTTCGTCCCGCTTCAAGATTCGAAACTGTATTCACGCCGACACCAGCGCGTGCTGCTACCTCAGCTTGAGACATCTCCAGAAAGAGTCGTTGCTTACGTAAACGCTCACCTAAAAGAGTCACAACTTCTTCTGGTTTAGTGAAATATAAATCCATTAAATTGGGTCTTAAGAATGAATAATTTAATTAAATCACAAAATAATGGAATTAATCTATAGCTATAGTGTGGCTAAGGAGGGCTTTGTTGCACAGCACATCAGAAGGGTAGGTATAGTCCTTGGGTATCGGTTACAGAAAATCATCAGGATGTACTTTGACTGATTGTTGATACGGAGATTTCAGTATTTTCATTTTTCCTAATAGGTCACATTACTTAGAAAGGGTTCTTCGAAAATTAGTTCATACTTTAAAAATCCTATAAATATTGAGGATATTTTCTTAATGCTTTCAATATAGCATGCGGCTATATGTAACTCGAACGGGCTTAATCTGCCTTTCAGTATAAATTTTTTGGGCGTGAGAGGGGAGAGGTGTGAGGGCAAGCAATTTATATCGTGGATACTTCTAAATTACTTATGTAATAGAAGGTGGTAAACATGGATTTAGAGGTAATAACACTAAATATAAAAAAATTGGAAGAATAATTTATTAAATTATTGTTTTTATGTGGTTATTGGTGATGTTATGAATAATAATAACTTTTTTCTTGATGAATTTTACCTAAAAAAATTGATCAGATAATTTTCTTTAAATGTCATGCATACATAAATTTGACAGTTTGAAGGGATCGGTATGTGCATTTTTCACAAGGTTAAAGATCGACCATAAATGTGATAAACGGCAGAGGATCATTGAAAAATGAATGGATTTAAACACTACATGTATGCACGAAAAAAAGTATCGCTGCGGTTCTGCTGACAGGCTGTATTGAGCATTGAATGCAAATGATGTAGTAATTGTCTACAGGCTATAGGACCAGCATGAAGAAGAATGAAATGTAGTTGCCAATTTATAACCTTGGTTGAAAAGCATAGCATTGTTATTCGGAGAAGTGAGGTAAGCCATCCTTCTCTTATTCATTTAAAATGATTCTTACTCAACTGATCTCGACTCATGGGCTGGTTCCAATTAGACGGATAATAACTTCCATCCCCTATCTTTTTCTTACCACATTTCTTGCATTTAATCCCTTCTTTGGAGATTTGATTCAGCATCACTGTTGTCGGTTGAATCAAATCAATGACATAGTTCGTTGGTTCAGGAAAAGTAAGCGTCCGCTGAACCCCATGCCTATTTTTTAATTTTGGTCGGATTTCCAGCGGTGTGGCAGTAATTCTTCTATTTGGGTCACTTTATGTGTCGGCAGCCTTTTCAGCACATCACTGAGATAGGCATACGGATCCAGGCCATTCAGCTTTGCTGACTGGATTAAAGTCATGATATTTGCCGCTCGCTGACCACTACGCAGTGACCCAGCAAACAGCCAGTTCTTGCGCCCCAAGGCCCAAGGACGCATCTGGTTTTCCAACCAGTTATTGTCAATTGGCAAATTGCCATCATCCAGATAGCGGCTTAAGGCTGGCCAACGCTTCAGAGTGTAATTGATGGCCTTGGCGGTGGCAGAACTCGATGGCACCGTCAGATGATGTTGGTTGAGCCATTCATACAGTTGTTGCATGACCGGTTGACTATGCTGTTGCCGGTATTCGCGGCGGTGTTCTGCTGTACCGTCGGTCTTTTTCCTGAGTTCTGCTTCTATGGCATACAGTTTCTGAATCAGCACTAAGGCCTGTTCAGCGACCTGACTTTTCCCGGTCACATGCAGTTCATGGAATTTACGACGCGCATGTGCCATGCAGCCCACTTCAATGACCTGGCCTGATCTAAAGCGTGCTTTATAACCACTGTAATCATCACAGACCAGATGACCCTGCCAGCCTTTCAGGAACTCTTCAGCATGCTGACCAGAACGGCTATCTTGAAATTCATAGATCACCGCCTGAACTGGATTGTACTGTGTGGTGGCATAGGCCCAGACATAACCTTTCTTCGGTTTTTTCTCATCATCACCCATCTGCATGATGGTGACCGGTGTTTCATCTGCATGCATCACCTGCTGTTGCAGCACCACCTGTTTTAAGGCATTGGCCAGAGGTTCAAGTTCCACACCACAGCGACCAATCCAGTCAGATAATGTGGATCTGGACAGATCAACACCTGCGCGTAGAAAGATCAGGCGCTGACGGTACAGCGGCAAATGATCGGCATACTTCGATACCAGCACATGGCTGAGCAATTCAGGTGAAGCAATGCCTTTATCAATCACATAGGCGGGCATCGCTTGCTGAGTCAGGGTGTCGCACTGATCACAGACCCATTTGCCACGGACATGCTGTTCCTTGTAGAATTGTGCCGGTCTGAAATGCAGTTTTTCACTGATATCTTCGCCGATACGACGTAACTGGCAGCCACAACTGCATTGGGTTGATGCAGGTTCATGCTCAATACGGATGGTGTGTAGATGATCGGGCAGCAGTCGACGTTTAGGTTTGTTGACTGTGGCTTTCTGTGTCGCTGCATCGGTTTTATCTGCATTTAATCGTTCTAATTCCAGATCAACGGCTGCGATATCTTCTTCGACCGCTTCGTCCCATAGATGGATTTGTTTTGCGGTGAGATGTTCGTTTTTACTGCCGAATTTATGCTTTTTAAACAGCGCCAGTTCATGCTCGTATTTTTGATTGAGAATAGAAAGATGCTGAACTTTGGCATCCAATTGCTGGTTTGATTTTTCTAATTCTTGATTTGATTGTGCCAGAGACTGATGCTGCAGCGCCAACTGTCTGGTGAATTCCAGCAGTTGTTCATGGGTCAGTTGGCTTAAGTCAGGCAGCGTATTCATGACCGCAGTATGCCTGAGGTCATGAGAAGAATGAAATAGAACGTTTGGAGAATAGCAGAATGGAACAGTCTGGTTTAAAGCATCGTCACCACCTGCTGTCGTCCAATGCGCTGCCAAGGTAAACCCTGGATCAGTGCCTGTAACTGTTCCGGACTGATCGCCATGCTTTCACCCTGGTGAACCTGCGCCCAGTGGAATTTTCCCTGTTCCAGCCGCCGGGCACACAGCCAGATGCCCAGTCCATCATGTACCAGCACTTTCATGCGATGGCCACGTTTATTACAGAACAGGTAAGCACAATGCGGTTTAATGTAGCCAAAGGCTCTCACCACCTGAGCCATGATAGTATCCATCCCTGCTCGCATATCCAGAGGTTGGGTAGAAAGCCAGATTTCATCAATGCGGATCATGTTGCAAGTGCCTTGAGTAATTCTGCTAAAGCAGATATTTCTGATACTTGCCATTTCAAGCCAATTTCTACTTTTGAGTGGGGTAAAGTAATTTGAACCTTTAACATGTTAGTAGGAGTAGGATCTAATGGTGCAGAGCAAGATAAGGCAATAAATGCAGGTTTATTCGGTAGTGGTGAGCGATCATTCCCTGGCTTAGCATCAATTAAGCGAATCCATTTGGATACAAGATTTGTATTCAATCCATGTTGCAAAGCGACCGAAGCAATTGAAACGTCCGGTGCTTTACAAGCCTGAACGATCTGCTGTTTAAATTCAGCACTGTATGTTCTTCGTTTTTTCGCAAGAGATGCGATGGATGTCTGGTGATTTGTAGTCATAAATTTTAGTCCCCACTTGTTTTTAAGTGGGGACTAAATTAAGGCTTATAGGATGAATTCAGAAGGTGTGTTCAGCGGACGCTTACCAGGAAAAGCAGAAGAGGCTGCTTTATTGCAAAAGAGAACATTCGGATCAAATGGATTGGATTGCACAAAAGCCATGATACAGCCACAGAGTAATTCACCTGCATGTAATCTGTAACATCCATTCAGGTCATCAGACGAAGATTAATCTGAAATTTAAGCACTAAACGCCATAAATCTATGTATGGGCAGACTTTTTTGAGACATATGTTGATAAACATGCGGCAAGTTACATTGCTTAAAAGTCTATCTAAGTTAACGATCTATTCAATTCTGGATAAGTAATCTGAATATTACGATCCTAAATTACCCGAAGAGTATTAAGATTTCTAAGAATCGTGATTGTTGGTTCATTTGGGAAATTAATCAGTGGATTGAAGCAAAGATGATGGCTCATTAAGGATTGTGGGCTTCGACTACTTAAATTTTAGGTATTTTGAATAAAGCATATTTCAAAAATCTTAATTAATGGATTTAAATTACCATAAAAACCTTCAATATTGGCTTGAATCCATTGTTGTTGAGAGTCAATGCGAGACCAATCAATACCATAACCACAATGAGCAATCAGATGCTCAAAGAAAATCCGTTGTGTACGTCCATTACCTTCACGGAATGGGTGTATGACATTAAGCTCACAATACAAGTCGGCAAGTTGAGGAATCAGTTGTTGTGGTGCTAAGCCTTGAAAGTATTTTTTTTCTTGAAGCGGTTTGAGTAGTTTATTGGTTTCAATTTCAATACGGGAAAAATTACAAAAACGGGTGTCACCTTTGGAAATATCGATTTGTCTTAACTTTCCTGCCCAGTCGTATAAGTCGCCAAAGAGCTGCGCATGAATTGATTTTAAGTATTGTAAGTCGTAAGGTGGTTCAGCATATTCAATTAAGTTACTTGCCAATCCAGACAGTTCTAGTTCAGCTTGTTCTAAAATTTGTTCATCATGAATATTGAGTTTGTTCTTTAGGATATTTGTGCCAGGGTAACAATACAGGCTGTCACCCATTTCCCCATATTTATCCATACATGCACCTGACTAAGTTTCGGGTTGCGAATACTTCTTATATTTTTGCAAGATTTCAGCTTTACTTTGTTGAGTTGTTTGAGCTGTCGTTGTAATGCCTTCAAGCTTTAGGCTGGCTTGATAGTTTTGCGCACGTGTCGCTTGAATATATTTTTTTTTCTGTTCAGTGGTTCTGAGCATTTCGAAACTCCATTGATGCTACACGTGAAGTAAGTATAGCAGAGAATCTTTTTGATCAATGCTGCATACACAGCATTTCAAAATGTAATACAACGGTATTGTTTCATGTAATAACAGAAAACTAAAAAAAATTGGAAGAATATTTGAAATTTAGATCAACTTTAATAAGAAAAACCTATGTAGTTGTTGATAATTGTAATTTTAAGAAGATTTGATTGATTAATTAAATGAATTTTCATATACAAAGATATGCTCATTTTTTATATCGATAAAAATGTTAAAATTTGCCTATTTAGTAAAAAATATAGAGATTTTTATGGGGCAATTTATCATGCCCTTTTGCTTTGACCGACCAAATGTTCTGCTTGAGATAGTAAAAATTAACTCAGAACTACTAAAAATCAAAAAGATTAAACAGAGTCAGAAAGTAGTAGTACAGGCAAAGTTCAAAGTAATCTACGTCAAAATTTGGCAAAAAATCTTGCTATTGATGCAAACGGAGCCTGGCTTACGTGTGCATTCTAATTATGTTGCAATCTTACAGTTGATACATAATCTTGATGATTTTATCGAAAAATCACAGCAACACTTGTGCTTTGAAAGGAAAGCTCAGAAAGAGCTGGATGCTAAATTTTTTGCTCGATTTTTTAAGCTAACAAAGAATCCAATAAAAGATCAACTTTTACAAAATTGTTTAGATCGTAATGAATTTAGACAATGCAATGTGATAAAAAATTAAGCGAAAATGAATATGCCGAAGATTGACGCAGAAGAGCACTTTTTAGATTTAGCAGAAAAATTCCAAAAAGATTATTGTCTGTTACATGATGATGTTGTGAATACACAATTTATTGATCTATCAGATGATTTGTATAAAGAAGTCTACGCGCTATACAAATTAGCACAACAAATTTATAGCTATATATCAGGCTCCAGACAGATCGGTAAGTATTCTTTTTTGGCTGCTTTGAGTTATTTTTCATGTCCGAATATTAGTAATACTCAAGAGTTGTCGTCTGTACGTTATTTGATTTTGCAAGCGAGTTTTTTAACATATCGGCAGTATCAAGAATTTGCAAAAATTGATAAAGCTGAGAATAAGCAAAAACATGTTTGTGATCTCTTTCGCTATGTCTCACGATATGTTCTGGATTCTAATCATGCTGAATTATTTCAAGAATGCAGTGAGCTACTAAATCGCTATGTCATGTACGAACGTAACTTGAAAAAGGAGGATCGTAATCAACTTTTTAATATTAAAGATTTCAAACAAGTACAAGCCATAGAGTATTTATCGGCTCTATTAATAATTTTTAAAAGACTAGATGATCGTCGTGTAGTTCATCGTCAGCGTAAGTCAAAAAAAAGCAAAGTTTTGAAATGGCCCACTAAAAATGAACTCAAAAAATTTCGTGAAATAAAATCAGGTAAGCATGAAGATATCGGACATAACGCAAAGATCAGTTTTTATGATGCCTCTCTTCACAAAGATGAAGATCGTGAAATTGAGTTATTGGACACTGAAGTAGAATTATACTCTGAAGATGAAAAAACTAAAAATTTTAATCATTTAATTAGTGATTATGCTGCGTATTACACGCGGCATCGCCAACGCCGTCATGCGCCATTTATTACAAATCCACATTATTTGGCGCCAGATATACTGAAGCAAATTGTTTATGTGTTGAGAACTGAGTTAAATAGGGACTGGAATGATGCTGCAATCGCTGCAGCATGTTTATTGTCACTTTTGACGGGATTATCACCCGTCGCACTGATGGATTTTAACGAGCTTATTCAAGATGGAATTTTGATCCAAAATGGTTCAAGTAGACGTCGCGAATATTTACTCAAATTAAATCTTAAAATTACAGAGCAGAAGATTAAGAGCTTAAATGATGAGCGATGGAATGAAGTGATGACACATCAACTACATTTACCTTCTGCTTGGTTTGACTATATAGAACAAGCATCGAATCCAATAATTTCTTCAACAGACATTAATACAAAACTTAAGAATTGGCTTGATAATCGGTTTGTAGGTTCGATCACTGTTGAAAAACTGCAGGCTCAATTATATTTTCATATATATTATGAAACATATAATGAATATCTAGCTCATGTAATTGCTGGGCGGGATAGTCAGCATCACATGCCTGGTATCTATTATGGAGGGCTACCGAAAGCTCAACTCAGTAGCACATATCTAGCCTTTGTAGAAACAGCACTTACACATTCCTCGCAATTTACTGAAGAACTCAAAATATTGCGACAACAATTCAAAGTGCAATCTGCCTTAGCTCTAGGAAGGATAGGGAGCCAACTGGCACTTGAACCCAGTTTTGTGAAAGAGCAATTTGCTTTTTTACATAAACATTGCCAAGAAAATATTCAAAAAGATCAACATATCATTAATCAACTGAATGCATACGCATGTTGGATGTGGCATATCAGCTTGTTGAGTTTGGCAAGTCGGCCTAAAGAAAACCTGTTGGGGAATTTGGATGATTATTGTGTTGAGCTCAAGCTTTTATATGTAAACGATAAAAGAAATAGTAAAGCAAGAAAAGATGGTCGTTTTATCCCATTATCTGATTTTTTCATAAAAACACTGCAAAATTACACAGTCTTTTTAGAACAAATTATTGAAGCGTACGGTTCGTTTTTTAGACAAGTCTTTGCAAAGAAAATTACTGTAAATGATCTTTTTGGCAAGGTCATTGATAGTAAAGATATCTTGCCGATAACTGTCAAAGAGTGGCAGAGCAGAAAAATTAAGTTAATCCCTTTATCTCGAAACTGGGTAAATTTATATATGGAAGGAATCTTTCCAAAGAATATGTATTCGAATTGGTTACGTCATTTTGATATGAATTTTTTGATGTATGCAGAAGAAAAAGAAGAAAAAGAAGAAAAAAAAGAAGAAAAAACTGCTTTAGCATTCCATTTAATACAGGCTCTTTATGGTCATGACCAACGTGACCGAGAGGCTTTTCATCCGCATTCTTCACTTATTCCGAATGTCTATGTACAGCAAGCCCGCCAGCAATTGCAAGATAATGTCAAATTTTTATCGATTAAACACTTAGAGCGAAAATAGTTGTATGCAAAAAATCAAAGAACTAATAAAACCGCAACTAGATGATCTATTTGTTGATATTCATAAATTGGTGAAAAAGTCGCTAGATAGACAGCCTTCTTCACCTGAAGTATTGACGAAAGACATGCAGCAAAAACTTGATCAGCAGATCGCTGAAAAATGGCATGACATTAAAGATAGTGTTGATTATTTGAGTCAAAAGTTGAGCCGAGACGAACAATCAAAACTGATGCAATTTACTGAAGATGAATTTAATAAAAGAAGGAGGCAATTCAACCAGAATGTAGATAAAAAATCATACAGAATTAAGCTAAATCCACATACGAAACGGATAGTACTGCCTAGAAAAATTGAGAGTACAGAGTCACGATTAAAACACGGGCATCTACATATTCTGGTAGTCAAGGAATTAAGGCAGTATTGGCAAGATTCATTTGAATATTGGGATGAACCGAAGTACTTATGGGGAAATTTATGCTTAAGTTTTATATATATTTCAGGCTGTGCAGATGAACAGCATTTGATTACTATTCAGAAACAATTGCAGGATGCCATTGAGCTTGGTACAGATCTGAATTGTTTTCGGTTATACCATTCTGATTATCAAAAGATCACTAATCCATTGTTACTACATTATCGTGTTGAAAACTCTCAATATGGCAACGATGTAGAACAGGGAAAGTTGTACAAATGGAAACATGTTTTTTTTAACCCATATGCGCAGTTCATTTTACAATATTTAAAAAAGTTGAAAGCCACTCAGAAAGAATTTCGTCTGCAACATTCAGTTGAAGATTGTATTTTAGAAAGCTTGAGTAAGATAGGCAGGAAAAAAAGTCTTGGGGATCTGCAATATCAAATTAAACGCCGTGGATTTCGTGCATTTAATGATGTGCAAATGGTACTCGAATTTAATCCAAACCTTAGCCTTGATATATTTTTGAGTAATGTGCTTCAGCAAGAGATTAATACTGTCGCTTTAAGGCCATCCGAATTTAGATTGCTGTGGAATAATGATTACAATCAAGTCACAGAACAAGAGAGTCGCCCTATTCATTTTGAACAAGAGCAGTTACATCCGGAAGTTCCGACTGCTCAAAGCAAATTACAAACGATTCCGTATGAGTTGATGTTGTTTGATCAAAAGAAACGTAAAGGTCAAAAAGTTGAGCGTTTAGATAAAAAGAGGAATAAAGAAGAACGCACGCTACGTTTTTGGCAAGAAACCAGAAGGGTGTTAGAGGAGAAGATAGTTGATGCTAATACGGAGGAAAAGTCTTTAATTGATGCTCAACTACGCTTAATTGAATGGTTAATGCATTTAAAAAAACGAGGGCTTCAATTATCAACTATTGAAAGCTACTTAGGATCGTTTGGCAAAGAATTTATATTTGAGATTTGGCTCAATAAATTAGATTTAAAGCAACAATCCATAGATGACTATGAGGATTTATATCGGCAGCTATTGAAATACAGCAGTGAACGTGATGAAAAAGCAGTTCAACGAGATTCGGTGAAAGGAAAAACCTCTCGTAAGATGCACCAAAGCGCAGAATACCGTTTTGGTCGCCTAAAAGATTTTCATCAATTCTGTATAGAGAATTATGATGCTCCAGGGGTATTGGTGTTACAGAATTCAAGTTTTAAGCATTTACAAATTTGCAATGCACGGCTAGTGAGTCCTTTGCTATTTGGCAAATTATTGGAAAAACTAGAAAATTTAAGTCAAGAGCCAACGGCATCAGAGTGGGTCGATCATCTGAGTTGTTTAAAGCTGATGTATTTACTAAGTTATAGAACTGGACTTCGATTAAATGAAGTTCGTTGTCTTAAAATACAAGATATTATTTGCCCAGAGCTACTTTATAAAGAAAAAGAAAATACAGTTTTTAATAATATCACGCTTCATATCCAAGACAATTCATATCGCCGTCTGAAAACGCGAAGTGCGAATCGTCAAATACCATTGAAAATTGCATTGTCAGAACATGAGTTTTTAGTAGTACAACGTTACATACAACATCGTTATGAGCAATATTTGGTTAATCAGCAGGATGATCTACTTTTTAGTGTGAATCATCGTGTATTAACTGATCAATGTATCAGCAAAATTACAGTAGATTTGTTTAGTCAAATATTAGGTATGCATCATGGCTTTAGTTTTCATACATTACGCCACAGTGCTGCTAACTATCTAGCAATAACTTTGCTCGGTTCAAAAGAAATGATCAAGACCTACACAGATTGTCCTTGGGTAAAAGCAAAAAAGATGAGGGATTTATTGTTTGGTATGAAAGCACGTGCTCAAGAAGAGATTATTCAACATAAATGGCAGGTGCTCGCCTCTTGGATGGGGCATAGCAGTATTGAGCAAACGGCTTCAAATTACCTTCATGTTTTGGATTTATTAGCAGTCGATCGAATTTATAATTCGCCGTGTATCATTTCAAAAAAAGTATTAGAACAGTGTTTTAGTCCAGTGAAGTCAAGTACAGACTACATAAACCTAAATCGTTATACTCAGCAGCAGAAATGGTTTAATTCTTATCAGCAAACACAGCCAGTTACGATGGCTGGCCGACAAGAAAAGAAGTTTAGTATAGAGAAGAGTACTCTGACACCTTTTCAACGTTTGATAAGTTTTAGAGAAGGTCGTTTAAGCGAAGATACCCAAGCTCAAGAATGGATGCAACGATGTCAATGGATGAGCACTAAATGGATGGATCGCCAAAAATTTAATTTAAAAACGAATTATGTTTATAGTAAGAATTTAGAAGAGAGTTGGTTTGATGAACTTTACGAAAAGGCTAAAAAACTGACTCGTCCAGATGAAATAATTCCTCTCCTTGATTTTCATTATAAAGATGATAGGCAGCAAGATGCACTGAAAGAAAAGAACATGGTTAAGGCGCTTAAAATATTATTATTATTTGGAAAACTGCGTAAGAATTTTCTACATTTTCAATGCCGAATGAAAGGTGATGAGCAACAAATTGTTAATTTTATTACTGGTATAGAGCCAATGTTAGGAGATCATCTGTATTTAGAAAAACAAAACTACCCAGTTAATTTGGATGCTCCTGAGCGAACCGTTAAATTTAGTTTTCAAAGAGTTGTCGGCTCTAACAAAAAAAATGTTACTCCGCTGGTTATATTTAATTTAATGTTAAAAATGATGCAAAAAGATGAACTCTGGATCAAATAGCCTAAGCATGTTAAAGGGGAATTGTTTAGAAATTTCCCTGTTTATAAGTAAACTGCCTTTATGAAAAGCACCATGCTGACTTGGATTAATAAGCGGAATGTAGTATCACAGTTTGATCGCTGGATTTACGAAAATGGTGTGAAGATTAGCGGTATGGTAAATCGATGAGCTAAAGTGTTGTAGTCCAAACTCGATCTGACAATTACCCATTTTTTAGTGTGCCCGTCAGGTTAAATTTGAACTGAATTTTTCTCAGCCCAAATTCATTTCCAATCAAGTTATGTTTCAAGTGGCGTGCGAACACTGCACAATTTAATTCACGGTGCCTAAGACAGGTATCAACTTCGGACCAGCCATTCTAGCTTTGCTAATGATTTCCACCAGCTCATCATAAGTCAGTTCAAACTTATCCTCACTATCAAATACATAGACCATATTCTTGCCTTCATGTTCAGGTGGAGTAGGTGGTACAAATCGTTTCGGGATAAGAATTTGTGCGAGTTGTTCGTCAGTTAATTTAAATAAGTGCATGTTTTTATCCTACTCTTGGTAAGTCAGACCATTTGGTTAAATACGAAGGTGATCTAAGGTTTTGATTCATGTGCCATGTGGCTTCTTTATTGTTGGCAATGCCTAGCGTGACGAGATTCTTCCCAAACCGTTCACTGATGGCTTCGATGGCATCTGAAAGCCTTTCTCGCTCTTGCTTATGTGAATAGTCCGTGAATAGATCGGGCACAAACTTGGATTGATCTGTAATTTCGAGCAGCACGATTCCCGCCTTTTTATACTTAAAGCCTTTCTTAAATATCTGATCGATGCCTTTCATCGCGGCCTTGGTGATGAGCAGTAGATCATCCGTATGCTCATGCATTTGAACGACGATGTAAGGCGAGTAGCGCTCTGTATTATCAAAGCGACTGGTTTGGATATACACGCCGATCATCTTGCAGATTGAGCCATCTTCCCGCATTCGTTTCACGGCTCTGGCCACATAAAGCCGAACCGAAGCTTTAATGTCATCCATTTCATACACTGGGTTGCCATATGAACGGCTGCTGATGATTTGCTTCTTCGCTACAGTATCATCACTAAGGTCAATACAAGAAAGGCCCTGTAGCTCAAGCACCGTCTTTTCCATCACGATACTAAACTGCTTTTTGATTTCTTTAGGATTGGCATTGATCAGATCCAGCACAGATTGAACACCCATAGTATTGAGCTTCTTACAGTTCTGTCTGCCTACGCCCCAAACCTCAGACACATCAACCTGCGCGAGTAGCGTTTCTGTAGAGCATGGGTCCATATGGGCCAGATTACAGACCCCATTGAAGAACTTGTTTTTCTTGGCGAGATGATTGGCAATCTTGGCTTCGGTTTTAGAGCGACCAATTCCAATACAGCAGGGTAGGCCTAACCAACGCCAAGCCTTAGCCCTCATGTCTTGAGCATATACAGTCAGGTCAAATAGATGCTCGTAAGCTGTGAGCTTCAGAAAGCATTCATCAATGGAATAGACCTCTTGATCTCCTGGTGCAACATAGTCCCCAAGCAGCTCCATAAAGCGCTTGGACATTTCGCCATATAAGGAGAAATTACTGGATAGCACCTGAATGTTATGTTGTTTGATCAGCTCTTTAATTTGGAATACAGGAACACCCATCTTGATGCCTAAGTCTTTCGCTTCCTGGCTTCTGGCCACGGCACAGCCGTCATTGTTGCTGAGCACAATGGTTGGGCGATCATTCAAGGCAGGATTAAACACACGCTCACACGAGACGTAGCAATTATTCACGTCGACTAACGCGAATATTTCATTTTCACTTTGCATGGTTATTCTTCTTTTTATGAGCGGTGATAAATACGCTTTAAATTAAAAGTCACCACACCCCAGATTGATATGGTCTGACTATCATCAGGAATGATGTGATTGTAATTCGAATTTTCAGCCTTCAACCAAAGTTCTGGAAGCGGATAATCTTCATCTCCAAATATTTCTTTGATTTCAGACTTGGACATCTTATTGGTGATCATCAGCCGCTTAATGGTCGAGGCATTGTCATCAATCAGGGCAACCACGATATCGTAATGCTTGGCTTCAATACTGCGATCAATAATGATTGGATCATTAATCTCTAGGCCAGCATCGAGCATGGATTCACTGTCTACATAGGCAATAAAAGTAGAAATAGGGTTGTGAATCAGGAACTCATTCAGATCGAGTGCTTTGTCTTGCTCATCCTTGGTGCTGAAGGCCGGACCTGCAGGAATACGCTCTAAAGAGACGGGAATAGATACTTTGGATTTGGGTAGGACAGCAGTAAGCCCTAATTTTTCAACAAGCTCATTTTGAACAGCGATTTGTTCAAGCACGGTGTTGATGGTAGGACTTGGTTTACCCTCTGGACCCATGAGCTCTTGTAAAGATGACCATGCGTCGTCAGAGAAGTAAATAGGCAACTTCTTAGACATGAGATACTCCTACGCTACGAGGCGTGTTTGGAAGTAGAATTTGTTTAAATAGGATATTACTAACAGCGTTTAAAATTCAAATTTAAAAAGTTGTGGATAAACAAGGATGCGTCAGAATAAGACGTTTTGTTTCTGCTCATCGCGTGGAAATGTGACGAATTCATCGGGCATTTGAAAGAAATATTCATGCGCATGTTCATGATCGGCTGTTAGCCAGTCTTTTCTGTACTGTTCTGGAATAACGATGATGGATCGCTTCTCATCCTTCGGTGCATGGAATTGTTTCATAAAAGGGTGATGGTCCGAATTGATGGTCAACATTGAAAAGGAACGTACCTTATTGCCATTAATCACTGCATCATCATAGATCCCTGCAACAGTAAAAGGCTGATCATCTTTACGCTTGATGGTGTACCAGTGTGGCTTGCCATTGATGTATTTCGGCTCATAAAATTCTTGTACTGGGACTAGGCAGAACTTGCTGTACTTCCAAGCATGTCGAAAGCTAGGCTTATCTGCTACAGACTCAGTTCTGGCGTTATAAGTATGACTGCTGAACTTCAATTCTTTCGCCCAGCTCGGTAGTAATCCAAACTTTGCAATATCAAGCTCTAAGTGATCTGAGCCGTTCAGAATGATTGGAGCATGATAGGAAGGGAATACATGATCCTTAAGCTCAAGATCAAACTGGCTTGTATCGACACCTAAGAGTGTCAAATTTCTTTTATTTGGAAATAGGTAATTTGAGCACATAGCCTGATCACATAACTAAAGAATTTATCTGAAATTGTATACGATGCTTTATGGAACACATGGGATTTATGGTGTCAGTTCAAGTAGGTTATATGAAAAAAGTCATGATGGGGCGAGTTACATTTTCAGTTAAAGTATGACTTATGGGATGCAAAACTACGTTGGGCGTGAAGTCATAAAAAAATTAATCAGGATTTTGCATAAATAGTGCGCCGTAAGGCGCATTATTTTTAAGGAAGGTTTGTATTACTCGACAATATATAACTTATGTTTTTTCTTCGGGGGCTCAACTTTAGCTAAAGCATCAAATGTTAATTGATTAAAATCTTCTTCAGAGATTCCAATTTCATCAAGCATTTTATTTTTATCAAAAGATGGTTGTGAGGCTAAAACAGAGATAATTTTGGGCAACATCAAACTCTCATCTCGATGAGTTTCTTCAGGTTCATTAATGTTGTAGCCCAACGAATTGATCTTTATAGAGTTACTACGATTAACCCAATCACTAACTAATCCCAGCTTGTGAGCTTTATAGTTAATAGCCTTCAGGGATGTTCGCCAAATCTTTTTATACTCAATCATATTTTCTAGTGAAAAATAGCGTGGAGCAGTAGAAAGAAATGCATCTGTTGGCATTAAAAATTCAGATGAAAATTGATCCGCTTCAGTTTCGAGAACACGATTATCTTTCTCGACACGAATTTTTTTGTTATGCGTATGCATAACGATATGACCAAGTTCGTGTGCACAATCGAAGCGGGCTCTTTCGGCAGACTTAAATGTATTTAGAAATATGAAAGGGCTACCACTTTCATCATCAAAAAAAGATAGTGCATCAATTTCTCGAATTTCAGTCGGTAATCTAAAGACACGGATTCCCTTTAGCTCACACAACGAAACAATGTTATTAATAGGTTGATTACCTAAAGCCCATAAACCTCTCAACTCTGACGCTAGGTGATCGGCATACTTAGATTCACCCAAAAACTCAGTAATATCTAAATCAGGACGGTGAAAAGTAGGTAACTTTACTTTCTGATTTAAGTACTTGTTAATATTTATTGCTAAAAGAGTATATGCCTCATTAGCTTTTCTATGCTGTGCTTTAATACGAGCAACCGATCTATAGAAGATTTGGTCTGTTTCATGTGGTTGTGTGTCATTACCTGCAAAGAATGACTTGGGTAAATTTAATACACGGCATATATCATCTTGATCATTTTCATTGATTTCTTTATCCACGTCTAAAAGTTGCTTTACCTTAGAGATAGAGCAACTCAATTTTTCTGCGAAATCGGTATTGCTAAGTCCTCGTAATTCTTTAGCAATACGTAAACGATCTTTATTAAACACATTAACCTCAGATTAAACTACAAGCTGAATATCAAAATCATCTGGTTTAATTTCATTAGATGGTTCCAATACTGGCTTAGGATCAGTTTTTACAGGAACTGTATTATCTATTTCAAATGCAATTCTGCAAGTATGGTCACTTGGTAAAATTGAAATTTTTTTCGCTTTTAAGTCCTGTACGAAGCTAGTTGGGTATGCAAATTCAAAAGGAATATTTGGGATATCAATGTCTTTATAGGCTGGATGTGATGCTGAAGGAAAGTATAAAATCCATGTTCTCAATTTTGTCTCATCATCATAAGCAGACTGATTCTCCTTAATATTATTTAATGTCATTAATCCTTTTTCACAGTGTGCTGATACAACTTGATCAGCTAACCCCAATGCAATATTCCCGCTCATAAAGATAATTTGTATTTTCTTTACTGTATTCTCAATTCTTGGCTGGCTGTCATTGTGGAATATCCAAGCAGGATCAGATTGTCGAAGCAGTAAAGCAATCTGTTCTCCAATTTTTCCCCATCGTGCAATAAAGCGTGCACGGTTATAGTGAGTATTTGTTCTATAGTCAGCATCACCGATCATAATTGCGTTTCTGACTAACTCGAGATCAGGTAATCCTAACTGTTTAGCTTTTTTGATAGCATTTTCACCTTTGAAAAAATCACATGGCGTGGGTTCAGAAGGTTGGATTGATTCTTCATCAAGGAGATTTAAATTCATCTTAAAAGTTATCCTAAAGTAGCGAATGTCTTTTTTATAACATCTTTTGATGTTTTAAAAAAGACATTTTTATAAATGTGTGCTATCTTCACTTACAACTTGATAATAAGAATTTTGGAGAAGAGACGTTGAGTAACTTATTCATTAATCATAAAAATTGTCCTGAATGCGGTGGCCGTATCAAAGGCTATTATTACTACTGTGGGCAGTGTGGTAGTCAAAATGTTGTAAACTGGAAGCACACGGGGATATTTTTGTTGATTGCTGGAAAGATTTTTCTGGTTGCTATGCTTTTTTTGCTAAAAAATTTTGTTCAAATCCATTTTTTTCACAAGTTTCATTGTGCTAATTTTTTAAATAATTCATAGAGGTTGATAGTAAAATGAAAGTTAAAGATTTAATTAAATAATTAGAAGAGTTTGATCTGGAATTAGATGTTTTAATTGCTAATGAAGAGAACAAAATCATTGGCATAAAAACCCTAGCCCGATTCTTTGAAATAAGCTATGTTTCTTTTGTTCATCCAGAGACACAAAGAAATGATATGGAAAGAAATGTTGAATTTACCTTTTTAGGAATGTCGACTAAAGACTCTAGAGTTATTGTTTTTATTGACGTTGTTCCATAATTTTCAAGTAGTCAAAATGAGTATACAATATTCATGTGATGCAAGAAGATACAACTGGATAGGATGGGCCCATAAGTATTTGAAGCTGCCTCGTGTATGATCATGGGGACTGTCCAAACAAACGGCTTTTGAGAGTGCTGCCTGATACGAAAAATAATATCCAAGAGATGCTAGCGGTAAATTTAGTGTAAAATTTAATGCTAGCCATCATTAAAACTTATTTAAAAATATGAAGTTATATCGCACAGATTGGAATATGTTTCCTAAAACGGTTATTGACCGTGGTCTTGGAGATGCAACCTCTCATTACATGTATGAAGCTGCTAAAGCAGGGGATGTTGAAAGTGCGTATATTTTAGCTAAAGATTTAGTTTCGGATGAGGCGATTGCTGAACTAGAAAGAATTATCGATGGTCGGGAAACTATTATAGTACCTGTACATGCTGAGGAAGCAGTCGGTCGTAATATGATTCCTTTAGCTACTTCAGCAGTTATAGCAAAGAAACTTGGGCTTGAAGTTGATACGAATATAGTTCAAGCTATAAAAGTATCAAGAACTGGCGGTGATGGGTGGCATAGATTAGCCAACCCACCAGCATTTGATGGGACAATAAACAATGATAAATGTGTTATTATTGTTGATGATACCCAGACCCAAGGTGGTACTTTTGCAGCATTAAAAGGTCATATTGAAACAACTGGGACGAATAAAGTTATTGGAGCATATGCACTGACGGGTAAACAATACTCATCACAATTAGCTCTAAGTAAAGAAACTCTTCAGCAATTGAGGGATGTATATGGTAATCTTGAAGCATGGTGGAAATCGATTTACGGGTACGATTTCGAAAGGCTCACAGAGTGGGAAGCAAAGTATATCCTCAACTCTCGTAAAACAGCTGACGAAGTCCGAGATAGAATCATTGCGTCAAAACAAACGTGATGCTTATGCACTTATGATGAAAATGAATTAATTATTATTTAATTAAGTTAAAAGACTGCTATATAGCGGTCTTTTTTGTTTTTGAGCTCTACAAATTTTAATGAATACATATAGTTACTTTTATAAAAATGATAATAAAGGGTAGAGGAGGTCATCTAAGAATTTAAAGCACAAGACTTATTTAACATTGATGACAGAAAAAGTGAGTTGTTGGGAACTTAAAGAAGAGGTGGTACTTATAATGGTTACTAAAATACAAATACTTAAAATATTAAATATATAAAACAATATATTACAAATATATATGATGCGTAGTGTACGCATCATATGAATATCGCTTAAATTTGCTATAATTGAATTGAGCAGTGCCATTTGTGGTTAGGTTAAAAATTCATGAGTCTTACTGAAATTAAAGTTCGCCAAGCTCATTGCAAGGAAAAAACTTGTTTTTTATCCGATGAAGATGGACTTAGCCTGAAGATTGAGCCGACTGGAAGAAAATCTTGGTGCTATCGCTATACAGATCCACAAACAAAAAAACGTCGCCGCATTCAGTTGGGGCTTTATCCTGATTTATCGCTGAAAAAGGCACGACAAGTCAAAGATGACTTTAAAGACAATAATTATTGTTTTGAGCATGATACTGTCTCTAATGTCATCACCTTTCGTAAGGTAGGGGAGGAGTGGCTGCAGTTCAAACTGAAAAATGCATTTAATGATTCACCCCGCTGCGGTGTACTACAGTTAGCAGAAAGATGTTTACAGCAAGATATTTATCCAGACCTTCAGGATTTACCTTTTCAAAACATCAAGCGTTATGACCTGGTTTCAGTAATCAAAAAAATAGAGGGACGCCAAGTAAAAGAACCTGTCAAGAAAGCTTGTAGTTATTTGAACCAAATTTATGACTACGCTGTAGCGATGGGTTATTGTGAATTCAACATCGCGCATGGTTTAAATAAAATCGCCATTAACAGTAAAATCAAGAAGAATTATCCGTATTTGAAAGCGGAGGATATATCAGATTTTAAGAAAAATTTATTAAAATTGGATGCCCATCCGATTATTAAAAAAGCACTGCTGTTCAAATTACATACTGGCGTGCGAGGGGCTGAATTGTTATTGGCTGAGCCTCATCATTTTGATTTAAATGAAAAAATCTGGAAAATACCTGCCTTGCATATTAAACAGTTTCGACGAAAAGTCATATTAGGCCATGAGATTCCCGACTTCTTAGTTCCACTTTCAGATCAGGCTTTAGATATTTTAAAAGACGTCATGCAATGGTCATACGGTGAAAAGTACATTTTTGCTAGCCCACGGAAACATAATCAACCGATTCATTTTAATACATTAAATATGGCTATACGTAAGATGGGCTATGGAAAACATCAATTATCCTCTCATGGACTACGTTCCACTTTTAGTACCATTTTGAATGACTCAGGTTTGTTCCAGGATAACTGGATTGAGGCACAACTTTCACATATTGATAAGAACCGTACCCGTGCCAGCTATAATCACGCTGACTATTTAGCCCAGCGGACTGAAATGATGCAGTGGTGGGGTGATTATTTAAGTACTGCTAAGTGAAAATCGTACTTTTATACATAGACTTAAAACATTATGGGGTTTCAAATGGATAGTAAACAATATACTTGCCGTGTTACATGGTCAGCAGAATATAATGAGTATGTTGGGTTGTGTGCTGAGTTTCCATCATTGTCTTGGCTTGATGCGGATCAGTCTAAAGCATTCTCAGGAATAGAGGAGCTCGTTGCTGATGTTGTCGCTGATATGATTAGCAATAATGAAAAAGTTCCTACACCACTCTCCGGGAAAATATAGTAGGCAGTTTGTTGTCCTTGTTCTCAGTGGTTCAACAAAAACTAGCCCTCGAAGCCGCAGAACGTGGCGTGGACATAAATTGTTTAGTATCAGTAAAAAGAGCGATGTAATTTTAGTACGAGTGAGTGATAGAGCAGGAACCTATGCTTCATATATTCAGTAAATGGTATGTTTTTGAATTAATAGGTATTTTTAAATAAAGCTTTCTTTGATTTAGTGCTTTTTATTTAATAAATTAATTTTAAAAACAACTTAGGCTAATTGATAAACACTATCTGGAAAGATTAAAAGAAAATATTTTTTAATTTCTGCTAATTCATTTAAGGCAGGTTCCCTTTCAAGCAGTTGAAATGTCCAAATAAGTACAGCCTGATGATTATCATAGCAAGTATTTACTCCAAGAAAATTAGCCATTCCATAACTTCTATTGATGTTCATTTCTTTAATTAATTGATTTCCTAAGTCACGAGCTTGCTGGCTGATCAATAACTCATTTGGTAACACGGCGGTCATCTCCACAAAATAATCTAATGCAGGTTCAATCCTTATATTTAAAAAGTTATAATTTAGTTGAAATGGATAAAATATACTTTCTATAAGTTGTAATAACCTGCTGTAGGTTAATTTTAGCAAAGTATTACTCAGTCAACAACTTCAAATAACCCACAGCAAGTTATTTTTTGTAAATTAATTTAAATATGATTACTTGTAAGTTATCTAGCCTCATGGGCGATAGAAAAATTTTAAAATTAAGTGAAGTGGTGCATGCAACAGGTATCAATCGCAACACGCTCACAAGTATGTATTATGACCGTGCTGTACGTATTGAATTACCAGTCGCCGATAAGTTGTGTAAGTACTTTAACTGTACGATGAATGATTTGTTTGAGTTTAAGGAAGAAGTTGAAGAAAAAGATTAACTTAATACTTCGTTTGATAAGTTTTTCGAAGAAAAAGACTAGCCAATACTTAGTTTGATAAGTTTTTCTCTGCAGATCTAATATTGAATTTTATAAAATATCATTACAAACAGATACTAATTTCATTACTTCTAAAATGAAATCAATCGAATGGTAGAGTTTTTTTGCTATTTGCATTTTAAGGTGGGATTTTGAGGCCTTGTTGCGCAAACCTACCGATAAGGTCTTATACAGCAATAGCCTACACCTAAATTTATCGTACACCGAATTGGTCATCCTACAATCATGCTTTGATCAATCATGGTAATTTTACAATTTGGTTTGATACTAAGATTCAATGATATTCGCAGTCACAAGGAAAACATGGTCGAAATCAAACTTATTCTGACATAGCCATTCAGTGCTATCTCATGATTAAATCCTTATTTCGTCTTTCTGTATGCATGGTGACTGGCTTTGTCCAAAGCTTGATTAAACTTTGCGGATTAGATTGGACAGCTCTGGATTATTCAACCATTCGCAGAAGACAAAAGCATATTGATATTCAAATTAGCTATGAAAAGAGTTGCAATGGACTGCATCTACTCGTTGATTCCACGGATTTGAAGTTCTTAGGTGAAGGTGAATGGAAACGTAAAAAGCATTAGCCGAAATATCGTCGCCAATGGCGTAAACTTCATATTGGTATAGATACTAAAACCCTGCTAGGTAGAACACTATGGAAAAAATGGTCAGGCTATCATCGCCGAAGTTTGGTCGAAACAAAGATGCACTGCATCAAATTATTAGGCGATAAATTAATGGCAAGAAGCTTTCCTAGTCAGATGAGTGAAATTCATGCTCGCGTAGCAGTCCTCAACAGATTTATGGAATTAGGCCGACCTAATACCCGAGTTGTAACTTAAATTTGAGTTGCTTAGGAAAACTCAATCTTTAAAGGCTTTATGCAACAAAGAACTTCGAAATTGATTTATGGATTATGAGCACCCTAAGGGCTTATAATTCAAAATATTTTCAATTATGGGGTGGTGAATTTTGGATAAGGTGAAAGCAAAAAAAATAGGGTAAGCGGATTAAATGGTTGATCTTACCTTTGCATGAGAGTGAGGCAAACCGGCATCTCATCGGATTATCTGGTTGGCACTCCAACCTACTGCTGATGCATGCTTCCCTCGCTAATTCCAGCAAGAACCCCACACGCCTTAACTTCCCGGTCATCGTTGCAACGCGCTCTTAGTGAAACGAGTTGTTTCTCAAGCGCCTGTAGAGCGGTTATCTGCGAGCGCACATGAGAGATGTGATCATCGAGCAAGGCATTGACAGCGGTACAGGACTGATAAGGGTCGTCCTGATAGCGCTTTAGTTCGTGAATTTCTGCCAGTGACAGATCCAGGATGCGGCAGCGACGAATAAAGGCCAGCCGCTCAACGTGTTTCTCGGTATAGACACGGTAACCGTTCTCCTGCCGACCAGGCGGCGGCAACAAGCCCTGCCGTTCGTAGAAGCGGATCGTCTGTGTATCTACCCCTACTGACTGTGCCAACTGACCAATACGCATCGGGTTCCTCCGCAACGGATTCTCTACGCTATTGACATTATAGCTACTATATAGTTTTAAATGAAAACCCGATCACATTCAAGTGGAGTCATATCATGAGTAAAAACTGCGGAGGCCCCTGTGGCGACCATGCAAGGCCTGCGGCGGATACCGATATGCAGGCCTCCTCCGATGCGTCGGGGGAATGGGTCAGTGTTTATGCCGTGCCGAAGATGGACTGTCCATCAGAAGAGCGCATGATTCGCCTGGCCCTGAACGGCGTTGAGGGGATTCGGGCACTGTCCTTCGACTTGTCGAACCGCCGGTTGAAGGTCGTGCATGACGGTGAGGTCGAGCCCGTCACCTCGAAACTGAAGACCTTGGGGCTAGGCGCCTCGCTTCAGGAAACCGTCGCTGCAAATCCGGAGACCATCAAGGCCGCCGAGTTTTCGGCAGCTTCTGCTAAGCAAGAATCCGGGACCCTGCGCTGGTTGCTCGGCATCAATGCACTTCTGTTCGTGGTGGAAATGACTGCCGGTCTGATCGCCCGGTCCACCGGCCTGATTGGAGAATCCCTGGACAATTTTGCCGATGCGGCGGTGTACGGGCTTGCCCTTTATGCGGTTGGACATAGCGTGAAAATGCAGGTACGTGCCGCGCATCTTGCTGGTGTACTGCAACTGATCTTGGCTGTGGGCGTACTCATAGAGGTGGTGAGACGCTTTGTATTCGGTAGTGAGCCTGAATCGCTGGTGATGATGGCTATCGCATTCGTCGCATTGATTGCCAATACCAGTTGTCTGCTGCTCATATCCAAACATCGGGAGGGCGGGGCGCACATGAAGGCAAGCTGGATATTCTCGGCCAACGACGTGGTGATCAACCTGGGGGTCATCACCGCCGGCGCTCTGGTCGCGTGGACCGGGTCCAATTATCCGGATCTGATTATCGGCACCATCGCGGGGGTAATTGTACTTAACGGTGCTAGACGCATTCTGGCGCTCAAGGATTAAGCAATGTCCATTTTTGGCAAACATCTGTCACCGTACGCTCTGTTGTCCATATCGGGCCTGCTGGCAGCGTCTGATCAGGCCATAAAATGGCTGGTGCAACAATCAATGGCATATGGCGAGTCTATTTCAGTGACCTCATTCTTTAACTGGGTACACGTATGGAATACCGGTGCCGCATTCAGTCTTTTTGCGAATGGTGGAGGCTGGCAGCGCTACTTTTTTATCGGAATCGCGGTAGTGGTCTCGATTTTTCTGATCAAGCTGATCCTTGAAAATCGTCATAAAGGAGAAGCCATCGCTTACAGTCTTATCCTCGGTGGCGCCATGGGCAACCTGATTGACCGGGTCTTTCGCGGCTATGTTGTGGATTCCTTTGATTTCTATTGGCGAGACTGGCATTGGCCGGCCTTCAACCTGGCTGATATTGCAATTGTCCTCGGTGCCTTACTTTTAGTTTCCAGCAGCTTGTTGGGTAAAAAAGCAAACACCAATGCCGAGTCGGATGGATCTGACTGACACCTACGCCTATACAACACCATGACCGAACTTCCCGACAACATCCTTCACCTGCCGCAATACCAAGTACTGGGCTGCAAATCAACCGACGACGAAATGCACTTCCAGGTGGACGTGCCCGATCCCATCGCCTGCGAGGAATGCGGCGTGCAGGGTGAGTTCGTACGGTTCGGCAAGCGTGAAGTTCCCTATCGTGATCTGCCCATCCACGGCAAGCGGGTCACTCTCTGGGTGGTCCGCCGCCGATACACCTGCCGGGCCTGCAAGACAACATTCAGGCCCCAGCTACCGGAGATGGTGGACGGATTCCGTATGACACTGCGGCTGCATGAGTACGTGGAGAAGGAATCCTTCAACCACCCCTACACCTTTGTGGCGGCACAGACCGGCCTGGACGAGAAGACGGTGCGCGACATCTTCAACGCCCGCGCCGAGTTGCTGGGGCGCTGGCACCGCTTCGAGACGCCCCGCATCCTGGGCATTGACGAGCTATACCTGAACAAGCGCTACCGCTGCATTCTGACCAACATTGAGGAGCGAACCCTGCTCGACCTGCTGGCCACCCGCCGCCAGGACGTGGTGACCAACTACCTGATGAAGCTGAAAGACCGGCAGAAGGTCGAGATCGTCAGCATGGACATGTGGAACCCCTACCGGGCAGCGGTCAAGGCTGTGCTGCCCCAGGCCCGTATCGTGGTCGATAAGTTCCATGTGGTGCGCATGGCCAACGATGCCCTAGAGAGAGTGCGCAAGGACCTCAGAAAGGAGCTGAAACCGTCCCAGAGCCGGACTCTCAAGGGAGACCGGAAAATCCTGCTGAAACGCGCTCACGAAGTCTCAGACCGGGAGCGCCTCATCATGGAGACCTGGACAGGCGCGTTCCCGCAACTGCTGGCCGCCTACGAGCACAAGGAGCGCTTCTACGGCATCTGGGACGCCACCACACGGCTCCAGGCAGAAGCCGCTCTGGACGAGTGGATAGCCACCATCCCGAAGGGCCAAAAGGAAGTCTGGAGCGATCTGGTCAGGGCAGTGGGAAACTGGCGCGAAGAGACCATGACCTACTTCGAGACGGACATGCCCGTCACCAACGCTTACACGGAGTCCATCAACCGACTGGCCAAGGACAAGAACCGTGAAGGGCGCGGTTACTCCTTCGAGGTGATGCGGGCACGAATGCTCTACACCACGAAGCACAAGAAGAAGGCACCGACTGCGAAGGTCTCTCCTTTCTACAAGAAAACCATCGGTTACGGACTGCCGGACTTCGCAGAGGAACTCAACTACGGAGTCGATCTATCAACCATCTGAGGGTGGTATCAGATTGATGGGGTGAAGGTGCCCCATCAACCATTAAATCCGTATACCCCATTTTTTGACATATTAGATTTTTGATGTGGGGAAATATTACATTTGAGACTATTTAAAAATTTTATACATCTATAAAAACTATTGATGGCTACAAGCTGATCATTTTATTTAATGAGAATTATTATTATCTTTTTGTATCTTTACTGAGCAATATTCCTTGTTAAACAAAATAAATTCAATGATTTAGTGTTGTTTTTCTAGGTTCTTTTATAGAATTGAAATAGTAAATGATAATAATTATCATTAGTTCTATTTTAACTACAAACTCCCTTGTACTTAAGATGTGTTTCAGGCCTAAAACATTTCGAAAAACAAATTAACTCTTTTGAAAGAGGATATCGACAGATGCATTCACTTGCTAATCGGTTGGCGTTACAACATTTCGTCAATGCATATACGCAAGAAACTGGCAAAGGTCACTTGCTTCATAAAAGTCAGCAATCTCTTCAACTACAGACGTTTAGCCAAGGTTTGACGCTGTTATCAATACCGATTACCTCTATTCAAGCACGTTGCTTTTTCCCTTTATCTTATGTGAGCTGTGTGGGGCGACATCGCTTAGCAGATCTTCCGCAAATTATCATCGATGAAAAAATTAAGGTATTTAGTCCTGTAGCAATTGTTGGGTTGTTGCTAGAAGAACTTGTTCAAGAAGCCGCTGTTCATCTAGATGCTGCTTCATTAGTTGAAAAATGGATTCAAAGTCGAGATGCGCTACAACAGTTTTTACAAAATCGTGAATATGAATTTGATGATTTAGTAAAAGCAGGGCAAAGCTTTATTGAAACAGAGCAAGCTTTGATTTTAGGGCATAGTATGCATCCCGCGCCAAAAAGTAGGACAGGCTTTGTTCATGAAGATTGGTTAAACTTTTCTCCTGAAAATAAAGGTAAGACTCAACTTCATTATTGGCTAGTGCACCAAGATTATATTGCAGAAGGTAGTGCGACTGATGAACCTATTTCAGCGCAATTAAAAACTGCGTTACAGTGGTATTTATCTGAAAGTGATCTCAATTTATTAAAGACACATGCGGAATATAAGTTACTTCCTTTACATCCATGGCAAGCGCGTTATTTACAGGGCAAAGCTTGGTTTGAACGATTAAAGCAAACAGGGCAACTGATTGATTTGGGCTTGCGTGGTTGGCAATTCTCTCCAACCACTTCCATACGCACATTAGCGAGCTTCAATGCACCTTGGATGATGAAGCCGTCACTTTCAGTGATGATTACCAATTCTATTCGAGTGAATTTGGCCAAAGAATGTCATCGTGGTGAATTGACACATCGTCTGTGGCATAGTGAGTTTGGGCAAAATATTCTTAAACAGTGTCCAAGTCTAAAAGCAGTCAATGATCCAGCTTGGATCGCTTTAAAAATCGATGATGAAGTGATCAATGAAAGTATTTGTATTTTCCGAGATCAACCATTCCATCCACAACAACAAGTCACTTGTATCGCATCTTTGTGCCAAGATCATCCGATCAAGCCTTTAAATCGTTTTAATGCCTTATTTGCAAAAATTGCGAAAGCCCATCCTGATGCTGAAGTTTCAGAGATTGCTTCAGATTGGTTTAATCGGTTCCTCGAAGTCAGTTTGCAGCCTTTGATGTATCTATACCATCGTTATGGTATGGCATTTGAGTCACATCAACAAAATGTATTATTAGAACTCGAAAACCATTTTCCTAAAACTTTATGGTTACGTGATAACCAAGGTTTTTATTATATTGAAGAATTTGCCACTGAAATTCTGCAAGCACTTCCTGAACTGAAAGAAAAAGCCTTTGCGGTAGGTCCGAAAGCTTTTGTTGATGAACGTTTTAGTTATTATTTCTTTGGCAATACTTTGTTCGGGATTATTAATGCCATCGGTGCAACAGGCTATATCACTGAAGATGAATTGTTAGCGCATCTAACTGGATTTTTAGAAGAGCAATTACAGCAATATCCTGAGAGTACCTTAATACAAGGACTACTGTTCAATTCAACGCTGCCTTATAAAGGCAACTTGCTGACACGTTTGCATGAATTAGACGAGTTGATCGCACCTGTAGAAAATCAATCTGTTTACGTGCAACTGCCAAATCCACTGCGTATTTCACAGAAGGATGTCAGTTATGCTTGATTTTATTGGAATTGGTCTAGGACCTTTTAATTTAAGTCTTGCTAGTTTGCTACAAAACAAAAGCTCACTCGATTACGTATTTTTTGAGCAAAAGGCGCAATTTGATTGGCATGCAGGTATGCAACTACCTAATACGGTATTACAAGTGCCATTTATGGCAGATTTAGTCTCGATGGTTGATCCAACCAGTCCATTTAGTTTTTTGAATTATCTGCGTCATCAGCAACGTTTGTATAAGTTTTACTTTTTAGAGCAGCCACATATTCCACGTTGTGAATACAACCACTATTGCCAATGGGTTGCAGAACAACTTGATTGTATCGAATACCAGTCGCAGGTTCTAAAGATTGAACCTCAAACGATAGGTTTTAAAGTAGTCGTTGAATCAAACGGTGTTCAGCAAAGTTATTTATGCCGTCATTTAGTGATTGGAAGTGGTAATGTGCCATATTTGCCTGAATGTTTGGCAAAGATTCAGAAAGTCCGTCCACAACAATGTCTGCATTCAGCACAGTATATGACGCATGCCGATACAGATTTACATGGCGATGTGGTCGTACTTGGTTCTGGACAATCTGCAGCTGAAGTGTTTATCGACTTATTTGATGAACAGCAAGATACTGTTAATCATCAGTTTGATTTGCATTGGTTTACTCGTTCTCAAGGTTTCTTCCCGATGGAGTATGCGCCATTAGGTTTGGAACATTTTAGTCCAGATTATGCACAGCATTTTTATGATTTGACTGCGCAGCAAAAGGAACAGCAGTTAAAGCAACAAGCCTTGTTATACAAGGGAATTAGTGCAAAAACCATTCGGGAAATTTATCAAAGACTTTATCACCGCAGTATTGCAGGTCAAAGCTTACAGACACATTTACATAGTCAATGTGATTTGAAAGATGCAGAAGCATTGGATACACAAAAAATCCGACTGCATTTCCAGCATCGTGCTACAGCTCAGTCTTTTCATCTCGACTGTGATTTTCTTGTAGCCGCGACGGGTTATTTCACACCTGATTTTGGTTTTATGCAGTTGCTCAAGCCATACATCGAGTTTGATCATAAACAGCGTTGGCAGATTACAGACGACTATCGTGTTGTACATCGGCTGAATGGTCATATTTTTGTTCAAAATCAGGAAATGCATAGTCATGGTGTCGGCACACCTGATTTAGGTCTTGGTGCTTATCGTGCAGCAAAGATCATTAATCAATTGCTTGCTGAGCCTCTTTATGAATTAGGCAATCAAGCGCAGACATTCCAACACTTTAATCTCTCTCAAAATCCAAAAATTTGTATGGCAGATGACAAAGCACAATCAAACGAGTGCCTTTGCGAAAATTCTCCCAATAAAAACCATTCAATTTTCAAGAAAACAGAACAGAACGTGATGACGGCGCATCCTAATCGTCGTGGTGCAAACACACATACACAAACTGCTTCTGTACATTCAACATATGAGAAACTGATATGAACTTTGCAACTTTAAAAATTAATCAGCAGCAATGGCGTGCCGCAGGACAACGTCTTATTGAAATGGCGATTGCAGAGTTTCTATACGAAGAAATTATTGAAGTTAAAGCATTGTCAGCAGGGCGTTATCGTTTAGATTTAGGCAATCGTCAGTATGAGTTTCAAGGAAATCAATATCTACTCGGACACTGGAATATTCAGGTAGCTTCGGTACGTGATGTGACTCATAGTCAGGAAAATGATCAACCTGCTTGGAACTTACATGAGTTTATTGTCGCAATGTCTGACAGTTCTAATGTTAAGCCATTTACCAAAGCGTATTTGATCAAAGAAATGAATAATACTTGGCTGGCAGAAGCACATTTGTTCAATGAAACACGTTTGCCAAGTATAGCGGTTTTGACAGAGCCACATTACAAAGTTGAAGGCATGCTACGTGGTCATCCTTGGCTCATCATGAGTAAAGGGCGTATGGGTTTTGGTTATGATGATTATTTAAGCGCTGCACCAGAGCTTTCACCTGAAGTTAAAGTGTTGTGGTTAGCCGTACATCGTGATTTAGCAGAGTATCGAAGTACTGAAGATTGGAGTGCCTGCGGTTTATATCAACATGAATTTGATGCCAATGAACTACAGCAGTTCATCAATATTCTCCAAGAAAAAAACCTAGATCCACAAAATTACTTTTTGATTCCCTTACATGCTTGGCAATGGCATCAATGGCTTGTTCCGACTTATGCCAATGAGATTGTGGATCAGAAAATTATTGAGTTAAATATCAGCCAAGATAGCTATGTGCCGATGCAATCAATCCGCACATTATGCAATACGTCAAACCTACAACGCCATTACATTAAGTTGCCTGTCAGTATTTTTAATACCGCTGTTTATCGTGGATTACCCTCAAAGCGTAATCTAGCAGCTCCAGCAGTGACCGCATGGTTAAAAAGAATTCATCAACAAGATCAAGACTTACAAAATACAGGTGTGATTTTCTTAGGTGAAGTTGCGACTTTAACTATCCATCAGCCGTGTTTTGACCGCATTGACGGTGCACCGTATCAATTTAAAGAGCTGTTCGGTTGTTTATGGCGTGAAAGTGTTGATCGTTATGTTGATCCATCTCATCAAGTGTTATCTCAAGCAGCATTGTTACACCGTGATATTTCAGGTCAATCGATCCTGAGCGTGTTGATCCAAGCATCAGGTTTAAGTCCTTTGGATTGGTTAGCACAATTTGCTCAAGTAAGCATGAGTCCATTATTACTTTGCTTATATCGTTATGGTTTAGCATTTTCACCACACGGTGAGAACACAATGTTGGTACATGAAAATGGTGTGCCGAAAGCCATGGTATTAAAAGATTTCATTGATGACATCAATTTAGTGGATGAGGATTTTCCTGAGTTAGCTCAGTTACCATCTGAAGCAGATTTATTACTCCGTCATGAAGCGACTGATCTAAGCCATTTTATTTTCACAGGTCTGTTCATGGTGCATTACCGCTATATCTGTAATGTGTTCTTGCAAGACTATCCTGAATATTCTGAGCTTGATTTCTGGCAGACCATTTCCAACACGATTGTTGAATTTAACCAAAAACACCCAGAACTGGCTGAACGTGCTGATAAATTCGCCATGCTGCGTCCAAGTTACACCAAAATTTGTTTAAACCGTGTACGTCTATTTACCACAAGTTATAACGATGAAGCAGAACGTCCTGTTCCTGTCTTCCTTGATCCTATTGCAAATCCAGTTAGCCCAGAAACATTGAAAACATGGGCAGAACAACCTCGCCAAGCAAAAGCGGGCTAATTTTATTCGTCATTTTATAGGTTCGATATGAAAACAATCTCTCAGCAATTACCAGATTATTTTGAATACTTTGAAGATGGTACACAGTACTACTTACGCCAAGTGCAATATCCTCAGGATATTCCTTTATTACATCAATGGATGCATGAGCCACATGTAATTCCTCAGTGGCAGTTAAATAAATCGGAACTAGAGTTACAAGTTTACTTCGACAAAATGTTAGCAGATGACCATCACCGCTTATTAATCGTCGGAATTGATGGCAAAGATGTGGGCTATACCGAAATTTATGAAGGTAAACGAGATCGTTTAGGCCGTTATTACGATGGTGATGACAATGATCTCGGTTGGCATCTCCTGTTTGGTGACAAATCTGTGTTTGGCAAAGGCTTCTTGCGACCAACCATTCGGTTACTCAGTTTTTACATTTTTGAACATTCGAAAGCTAAAAAAATTGTGGGTGAGCCAGATCATACCGTTAAACCTTATGCAGCAGTGGTGGCAGAACTTTGTTATGAAAGCCAACGGTTAATACCGATGCCTGAAAAAACAGCGATGTTGTACTACTGCTTCCGAGAAACTTTTTATCACAAGTTTGGGGAATATTACCAAACATCACAACAACAGCTAGCAGATCAGCCAGCCAAATTCCTGAGTGTTACATGAGCTTATATATCAATGAAATGCATATCTTAGACATGCGCTTTGCGGCGAATGTCTCTGTTGCAGAATTTGAACAATGGTTAGCACGGATTCAGCACTATTTCGAACATCAGCGAAATTTTGTGTTGATCATGCAAACCGATGCAAATACAGAATTTCCGGAGGAATATAGAGCAATCCAAGGCAAATGGTATAAGCAATATAAACAAGATTTTTACCAATATTGTTTGGGTTTTGCTCGTATTGCTCAAGATGAAGAAGATCGTATTCGATTGGATACACCAGCTCTGCACAAAGCTTGGCATGTTCCATATTTTGTGAGCGTAGATAAAGCTGAAGCCACACAATGGGCTTTGCAGAGGTATTTATGAATCAAAATTCATTAAATATTCAGAAAGTCTCAGCCTTGAGCCTGAGTGTCGTGGTGGTTTTATATCTCGCGCATGCCTTACCACTGTATTTTTATAATGTGGCCTTACCTGCGATTCTGCGTCATCAAGGCGTAGATTTACGTTGGATTGGCATGTTGTCGCTGCTCTATATTCCTTGGGCATTCAAGTTTTTTTGGGCACCACTAATTGATCGTTTTTATTTCAAAAAACTCGGTAAACGTAAAACTTGGCTTTTGTTTACGCAAATAGCTTTGGTGTTGGGGGTCGTTGCTTTGGCACTTACCCAATTCGATTACGGTCTTGGTGTATTTGTTATTGTCGGTTTATGGATTTCAACTTTTGCTGCAACTCAAGATATCGCAATTGATGGCTATACGGTCGAAACCTTTTCAGAATCTGAGTATCGACTAGGCAGTATGGCGCAAAGTATAGGTGTTGCGCTTGGCAGTATGGTTGGTGGAGCAGCAACTTTATGGCTGTATGAGCTTTATGGTTGGCAAACTGCACTGATTTCCTTAGCCGCTATGACAGCATTGACGATGTTGGCTATTTTCCAGATTAAAGAAAAATCAAATGTAGAGAAAATCTCAAAACAGCCGCCAAGTCTGATCCGTGCATTTAAACGTCCAGAAATGTTATGGGCATTAGCCTTGATCGTATGTTATCGAATTGTCGAAGCACCGGCTATGGCGATGCTGAATCCGATGCTGATTGATCAGAAATGGTCGTTGTCACAAATCGGCGTGCTGATGTCTGTAATAGGTGCAGGGATTGGATTATTAGCCGCTGTTTCAGCTGCATTTTTATTAAAAAAAATAGCCGCAACACAATTGCTGATCTGGGCTGGTTGGGCACGCAGTTTGGTTTACGCCTTGTTGGGTGTTGCAGTTTTACTCAGTTGGTTGAATCAATGGCATTTACTTCTTGGTGGCTTTGTCATTGTCATTCTTGCCATCCGCTATATCGCAATGACAGCCTTATATGCACATTTCATGCAGACCAGCTCCAAAGAACAAGCTGGTACTGATTTTACGATTTTAGTTTGCTTCGAACTATTGGTTTATTTTATTGGCGGTGCAGTCTCAGGTTTCTTAGCCAAAGCATTTGGTTATGGAAACTTCTATCTCATTCTCGCAGTTTCATCTGTTTTAAGCGTGTTGCTTAGTCAACTGCTTATTCGCAAAGCAAAACAAACGCAACAACTCATCTAGGGGTCATTTATGAAAGTTCGTTCACTTTCGACATCATTAACACTGCTCAGCTTGGCGATCAGTACGCAACTTTATGCTCAAAATGTCGAGCAGACTTCAACCGTAAATCAACTGGCACCGATTGTTATGACAGCAACTCGCTCAGCTCAAAGTATCGCTGAGATTGCGGGAACTGTTTACAGTATTAGCGAAGAAGACATTGCAAAACAAGCTGCTGCTGGTAAAAGTACCGCAGATATTTTAGGACTGTTGGTTCCATCTTTAACACCAAGTTCAGGTACGACCAGTAACTATGGGATGACCATGCGTGGTCGTACAGTGCAATATATGATTGATGGTGTTCCGCAAACGGGCTCACGCGATAGTTCACGCCAATTAAATAGCATTAGCCCAGACATGATCGAACGTGTTGAAGTCGTGTCAGGTGCAAGTAGTATTTATGGTGCAGGTGCTACAGGTGGGATCATCAATATCATCACCAAAAGAGGTTCGGGTGATGGTGTAAATTTTGAAACCAAACTCGGCGTTACTTCAGGTGATAATTTCAAAAGTGATGCTTTAGCTTATGAAGCGTTTCAGTCTGCATCATTTAACCAAGGGGATTGGAGTGGTTTTATAGGTGCTAGCTATACACAACGCGGTGAAATTCAAGATAGTCGAGGTGATCGTGTAGGTCCAGAAGTTGCACAAACAGATCGTCAAGATACTGAAACTGTAGATGTGAATGGTCGTTTAAGCTGGCAGTTGGCAGATAAGCAAAAATTAAGTATCGGTGCGCAATACTATAACGATGAGCAGGACAGTGAATATGGCGCTGATTATGGTCCAGGCTTATCTGTTTTACTTCTAGGGGCAAAACCTAGTCAAAAAGCTGTAAAAGGTTTAGAGCTTGATACTCAACCACGTACTAAGCGCAGTGCAGTAAATGCACAATATGAAAATCAGGATTTTCTTGGTCAGACTTTAAATGCAGAGGCGTATTATCGTACTGAAAAAGGGCGATTCTTCCCAAGTGCAAATGCTTTAGCACATGCATCCATTCCAGGTGGAAGAAGATTTATTGTTACCCAATCAGAAACAGATATTGATGTTTTTGGTGCTCGTTTAGCACTTCAAAGTAAACTCAATCTGGCAGAACGTGCATTAAATCTAACTTATGGTGTGGATTACGATAAGGAAAATGGCAAACAAACAGCACAACTTTATGATCTAAATACTTTTATCAGTAGTAATGGTCTAAAGTTTAAGCCCCTAAATAATTATGCTTTTGGTCCTGAGGTAGATACTGAAAAGCTTGGTTTCTTCTTACAAAGTCAATTTGAAGCAACTGATCGCTTAAATCTACAAGCAGGTATTCGTCATGAGCGCATCGATAGTGATGTTAAAGACTCAGTTCCATATTCTGAAGCAATGGTTGCCGATTTCGTTCCAACATACCAAGCTAAAACCTTAAAAGGTGGTTCAGTTAAGCATGATGCAACACTCTTTAATGTAGGCGCACTTTATCATTTAACTGATGCACAACAGGTGTTTGCAAATTTCTCGCAAGGTGCAAATTTACCTGATGTACAACGTATGCTAAGAGATGTCCCTGCAAACTTTGTCGTAAGTAACCAAACAATTGATCCAATCAAAGTAAATAGTTTTGAGCTGGGCTGGCGTCTACAAGATGATGCGTTAAGCACAGGGATCACTGCGTTCTATAACAAATCTGATAAGTCATTGAAATTTGGTCCTCCAAGTTTTGCAATTGAAGTTATTGATACAGATGAACGCGTGTATGGTATTGAAGGTAATGTCAAATATACCGTTTCAGATGATTGGAATGTAGGTGGGACTTTAGCTTATACACGTGGTCAGTTCAAAGACTCAAATGGTAAATGGCAAGAGTTAGATGCAATTCGTGTAGCACCTTTGAAAGCAACGGTTTATTCAGACTGGCAATTCAATGATGGTTTAGGTTTACGAGTACAAGCTTTGGCTATTGATGGTACGGATGAAGCACGTAAAGATGCGATTGCGAATGGTAGTACTCGTCCTCCAGCAGAAATCAAAGGTTTTGCAGTGATGGATGTGATTGCCAATGCAAAAGCAGGTCCAGGAACTTTAGGTTTTGGTGTATATAACGTGTGGAATACGGACTATAAGTCTGTTTATAGCCAAGCAGTTTCAACGGTTTACGGCGATATTTCGAGCTTGGCTGCTCAAGGTCGTACCTATGGTTTGAGCTACACTCTCAAGTACTAATCTTATCCAGAAGGCATCTTTTAGATGCCTTTTCTTTTGATGAATACTACCTATGCAACAAAATTTTAAATTATTGGCTTGGGCAACTCTAGCCAACGGTACTTGTTTTTCAATGATTTTACCTTTACTTGCCCCATTAATTCGTGAGCTTGGCTTAACAGAAGTACAGGGCGGAGTAATTGTTTCAGCGGGTGCAATTTGTATGGCGATTGCATCTATTCTGATTGCCAGAGGGGAAAAAATACAGACTCCTTATCAATTAATGAATTATGGTTTCTTGGGCATGACCATTACTTGGGCTATATTTACAGCGATTCTTTATTGGGGAATACAACAAACATTACCCGTAATGATAGTTTTTGCTTTGTTGGTGATTAGTCGAGCAAGTACTGGTGGTTTTATGGCTATGCCACAAATAGGTCTACAAAGTTATGTCATGCAACATGTCACAGAGGAACAACAACGCAGTCAAAAAATGGCAATGTATGGTGCGATGAATAGTTTAGGTATGATCGTCGGCCCATTTCTAACTTCAGTGTTATTGTTCGGTGGAATTTTATTGCCAATGTGGATTGCAGTTATTTTATTGGTGATTTTTAGTTTGATTATCACAATGTATTTTAAACATGATGAGGGTAAACAAAACACAATATTGGATCAAAAACAGCCTGTAAAAATAGAGCATTCATTTTCATTAAAACCAGCTATTCCTTGGCTTATTTTAGGATTTACTACCTATATGGCTATCGTGACGCTCAATATGACGGCAGGTTTTTATATTCAAGACCATTTTCATTTAAGCTCACAACAAAGTGCGATTTATTTTTCCCAATGTATGCTCATTGTTGGTTTTAGCTTAGTGATTACTCAGATCCTGATTGTAAAAGTACTTCATTTAAAACTGAAAGCTTTGGTATTGGTGGGTACGTTTAGCATGGTTATTGGACTCATCCTATCTTTAAGTGCAATCCATATTTGGATGTTTCAAATAAGTTATTTATTTTATGGGGTCGGAGTGGCAAGCCTTTTGCCTGCATTTACCACAGGGGCGGCTCAATCTGTTACGCAAGCTGCTCAAGTCAAAATGGCAAGTATTTGTACAGCTACTCAAGCGATTGGTCACATTGTGGCGCCTTTACTGAGCACTTTTCTATATCAGTTCGGCATTCACTTACCTTTTTATTTACTCTTAATATTGATGGTCACAGTGGCGGTCTACTTGTTGATCATATCCTATTCAAATCAGAATACGATGATAAGCAATAAGGTTAACTCCTAAATCAAATATGCTTGAAAGAGGCTTTGTTGCACAAACCTATCTGTAAAGGCTTTTTCAGCGATATAATTTTCAAATGAAGAAGCCTACACACAAAATCTACCGCACAACCAATTGGCCCGCATATAACCGAGCACTCATTAATCGCGGAAATATTGCCCTTTGGTTTGATCCTGCTACGCAATGGTATGCTCCATCAAAAGGCAAACAAGGGCGAAATCAAACCTACTCCGACGCAGCCATCCAATGCTGCTTAATGATTAAATCCTTATTCCGTCTATCTTTACGTATGGTCACTGGCTTTGTGCAAAGTCTGATTAAACTTTGCGGATTAAATTGGACCGCACCAGATTACAGTACGCTTTGTAGAAGACAAAAGCATATTGATATTGTAATCAGCTACCAAAAAAGTAGCGATGGGCTGCATCTACTCATGGACTCTACAGGCATGAAGTTTCTAGGTGAGGTCGAATGGAAGCGCAAGAAACATGGACCTGAATATCGTCGCCAATGGCGTAAACTACATATTGGTATAGATGCCAAAACCCTGCAAATACGAGCAGTTCAGCTTACAACCAATAATGTCAGTGATTCACAGGTGCTTGGTGATTTACTTGATCAGATTCCACAAGATGAGCGGATTAACTCTGTTTATACCGATGGAGCTTATGACACCAAGCAATGCCGTCAGGTCATTGCAGATCGGCAAGCGCATGCGGTGATTCCACCTAGAAAAAATGCGAAACCATGGAAAGATACAAAGAGTAGCTCGCTAGAGCGAAATGAATTACTTCGANTTCGAACAGTTAAACGTTTAGGCAGGACACTATGGAAAAAATGGTCAGGCTATCATCGGCGAAGTTGGTTGAAACTAAGATGCACTGCATTAAATTATTAGGAGATAAACTCAGCGCAAGGAGTTTTGATAGCCAAGTGAATGAAATTCATGCACGTGTAGCAGTCCTCAACAGATTTACGGAATCAGGTCGACCATTTACCCAAGTTACGCCTTAAATTTGGCTCAATTAGGGGCGCTTTGCATTTCAAATCTTTGTGCAACAAAGCCCTTTGAAAGCGTAAAACTTTCATTGAGAACAACAATGGGTATAGACAGGGACAGTACGAGTTGAGGTGAAACAATAATATTAGTTGTTTTTTAGTTGAACCTTTTTTTGTCAATCGAATTGTTTTTAGTTCAAACATGATGAAGTTTATGAATTAAAATTTAATTCAACATATCATATTTGATCTAATTAAAGGATAGTACTTTAACTTATTGAAATCAGGTGAGTGCAAGGGATATATGAAGTTATTGTTTGGTATACTTCGCTTAACATAATCAATATTATACGAAATCAGTGTGTTAGAACCCATTTAAAGTGTCTATATTCTCACCAATAAAAATGTCTGGTTTATGATGGTTTTTATCACCATGGACTGGATATAAAATATAGATGCTGATCACTATGTCGGATAAAGAACTTAAACGATTGTCGGTTTTGCAGGAAATCTGCGATCAACGCATAACTCAATCCCAGGCTGCTCAGCTACTTCTACTTCATATTTCAGAATGTCAGGTCAGACGCTTACTGCAGAAATACAAAGTTCAAGGTCCAGCTGCATTAGCCCATACGGGTCGTGGCCAAACCAGCAATTCCAGGCTTTCTGAAGAACTCAGACTCAAGTGCCTCAATATTGTTTCTGATCAACTGCATGGTTTCGGACCAACCTTGGCGCATGAAAAGCTTATTCAACAGGAGTTATGGTTCATTCTGACCAAGGCAGTCAGTACTGTAGTCGTGCTTTTAGAGCGCTATTATTGACGAATAACTGTATTCAAAGTATGTCACGCAGTCTTGCGCAGTACACTGCTCATGTTGGGACAATGCAGTGACTGAAAGCTTCTTTCATACATTGAAAGGTCATGTAATCCATGGCAGTGTGTTTGCCACTCGAAAAGAAGCGAATGCTGTCTTGTTTGACTATATCGAGATTTATTACAATCGAATCAGAATACATTCTGCAAATGGCTGGTTAAGTCCTGAAGCCTTTGAACAAAAATATTGTAAGAATTTAGAGGGATCGAATGTCCACAATACTGTCTAGGATCAGATAAAGGATTCTGCATCTGAAAAAAGGCCTTTAGCTTAATTCTGAGCTTCGACTAATGACAAAATATAAGACTTCTACCTCTGAAAATTATAAAAAATCAATTTTTTTGATTTTTAAAGAATGAGGATATAGTATTTGTAAAATTACTTAGCTGCTTAAAACTTAATTCTAATTGGTTAATAGGTGAAAAATGAAATTAGCAGAAGCTCTCTTACTTCGAAGTGATCAACAAAAAAAAATTATTTCACTAAAACAACGTATCAATGCAAATGTATTGGTACAAGATGGTGATAAACCATCTGAAGATCCAAATGAACTACTAAAACAAGTATTTGCTTTAATTCAAGAATTTCAAAAATTAAGTTATGCAATTCATGAAACTAATGCTTTAACAAAATTAAATGATGGTCGTTCTTTACTTGCTTTATTGACTTTGCGTGATAAATTTGTAGAACAGCACAAAACCCTAACTGCAGCAATAAGTAATACATCTCGTGAATCTGATCGTTATAGTACGCGGGAAATAAAGTGGCATAAAGTTATTCCAGTTTCATCACTACAAAAACAAGCTGATGATATTAGTCTTAAATTACGTGATTTAAATGTGGTGATTCAGTCGAGTAATTGGAAAATTGATTTGATTGATGCCTAATAGTCCTTTAGATATAATCAAGTTGAACATACTGGGCGAGTACAAGATCCCTTACTTCCACAACATAGGATTGTAAATAAAGTGTAGTGGCTTGCAAAGCAAGTGGATAAGCTTAAAATTTTAAGTACAAATCAATCCATCACTTGGCATAACTCAAATCTTTGTGCGAACAAAGTTACATGTTACTTATAACTACCATGTACTGACAGTATGTTCACCTCAATTACTAAAAATAAAGAAATGAGCAAGCACCAGCTCAACTACATTTCTATTTTTAATTCGGTTCGGCTTTGTTGCATAACGAGCTGAAAGACAGATTTTGAAAACAGCAGATTCAAATCACAAGTTGAACCGTACCGGGTTCGTCGGAGACTTTTTTATTTAAGTTAGGCCACCTGACCTAACGGGTTAATCTTATCATAGTACATTGCTTCAAACTCAAAAGGCGATACATAACCCAGTGCACTGTGTACACGCTTTTTATTGAACCAATCTACCCAGTTTAGTGTCGCAAGTTGTACATCTGCTAAACCTTGCCAATCTGCTTTTAGATATTCAATCACCTCTGTTTTGTATAAGCCATTCACCGTTTCAGCCAAAGCATTATCGTATGAATCACCAGTCGTACCGACTGATGCTCGTAAATTCGCTGCTTCTAAACGATTGGTATAGCGAATGGAAAGATATTGCACACCTCTGTCGGAATGATGAATCACATTCTTTGGCATGCCTCGATCATGCAATGCTTGCTCTAATGCATCGAGCACCCTATCTGTATTCATTCGTCTAGATACTTTCCAGCCAACAATTGCTCGTGAGAACACATCAATAATAAAGGCGGTATAGACCCAGCCTGAATTTGTTTGAATATACGTGAAGTCAGCGACCNAAAGTCACTGACCCACAGTTGGTCAGGATGATCAGCAGTAAAATTACGTTTCACTAAATCATCTGCCCGTTTTTGGTCATCTCGGTTACGGGTGGTTTGTTTGTTCTTACCTCGCCAAACACCTTGTATACCT